>NZ_FNFP01000001.1:600000-900000 GCF_900100845.1 Natronincola ferrireducens
CCTACAGAAAGCCATATCTTCCTATGATTCAAGGAGTACAGCATGTAGAATTTGGTGATGCGGATGCAGCAGAAAAAGCCATTAAAAACCTCATAGCAGTAGGGGAAACCGTAGCTGCCATGATTGTAGAGCCAATCCAAGGGGAAGCAGGAATTATTTTACCTCCTGACGGATATTTAAAGAGACTAAGAGAAATATGTGATAAGTACGATGTTATCTTAATCTTTGATGAAATTCAAACAGGAATGGGTCGAACAGGAACTATGTGGGCTGCTGAATACTATGATGTAGTGCCAGATATCATGACCTTTGGTAAAGCCTTTGGTGGAGGGGTTATGCCTATAACAGGTATTATAGCAAGACCTCACCTATGGACAGAGGATATAAAGGAAAATCCATGGGTTTTAGGCTCACCAACCTTTGGTGGCAATCCTGTATGCTGTGCAGCTGCCATTGCAACAATTAAATATATGCTAGAAAATGATCTACCAGCTCAAATCGATGAAAAAGGTAAATACATGATGGGTAAATTATATGAATTACAAAAGAAACATCCGATCCTAGTAGATATAAGAGGAAAGGGCTTATTAATAGGATTAGAATATCCAACAGCAGAAATGGGTTGGGGAGTTTCAAAGGGATTATTCAAACGTGGCGTTATGACTGGAGGTACCTTAGTAAATTCTAAGGTTAACAGAATAGAGCCACCAGGAATTATTAGCTATGAAACTATAGACACAATCATCGAAAGATTAGATGAGACCCTTACAGAAGTAGAAGAAGAATTCAATGTTACCTGGGAATCTGTAGCAGCTTCTAAGGAATAATAATAAAAAAACAACCCTACACTGTCTGTTTTAAAGAACAGACAGTGTAGGGTTATTGTACTTTAAAATAATACTCTGTTCATGATAAATGTTGATATTTGAAAAACATAGAAATGTTAGGGTCCAGTCATCTACGGCTTATGCTAAAATTACAACTCAGTCTAAAATCAACAATGAAGTTTAACATAGCCTAAAATAAAGCTAAATTTGGGACATAATAGCCAAGTTTAAACAATAGGTATAAAGTAAGTATATCAAAAATGTCTTTGTTGAGTTTTGAAAACAATCATTTGAATATTTCAGTTTTTGACATTATTTAAAAACGAGGTTTATTAAGGGATTTAAAAATAAACAATTGTCACAATAGTCAAACTATTTATTGAAAGGGGGTGTATTACATATTATAATTTAGAAGACGGTATTTAGATTCTTCGTAAACTACTAAAGGACAAGGGATTTTAAAGTTGACGTAGAATTTAGAAATTAGCTTGATTTGGTAAAATATAACTGAAATCTTGGAAAAACCAAGGATGGGCACAACCGGGGTTGATCAGCAACTGAGTGCTTTTGGGGATGGTTTTTCACAGAAAAAAATGGCGATATTATCAGATCAATTTAGTTGAATTCAATCGTGGAATCTGATCTTTTGTACTTTAGATATTCTTTAACTCAGAGAGGAGAATGTTTATGACAACACTAACTAAACTGACCAAGGATGACAAGGTGAGAAAGAATATGCTCTTTTATGGTATTCTCATCATTTCTTTCATCATCATTGGATTTCTCGTACCAGGTGATCCGACGGATTTCGGTATCATCTCTGCCATACCAGCTGCCTTTCTAATTATTTTCATTTTTAAAACAAAAAGAATCATTGAGGCACTGACACTGGCTTTGCTTCTTACTACCATTATGGGCTACAAGGGTGAATTCTTCGGCGTCTTCAACGAAATTATTCTTGAGAATCTTATGAACGAAGACATGGCCTGGCTATTCATCGTCTGTGGGCTGATGGGTGGCATCGTTGCCCTTGTTGAAAGCAGCGGAGGTGGCTACGCCTTCGGAAGCTGGGTTATACAGAAGGCAAAAACACCAAAATCCTCCATGCTTTGGACGGCTATCTGTTCCATTTTCCTGTCCATTGATGATTACCTCAGCGTTTTGACCACTGGTTGTGCCATGACACCCATTAACGACCGGCACAAAATTCCCAGAGAAATGACCGCTTACATTGTTGACTCGGCAGCTGCACCGGCCTGTGTACTCAACCCCATCTCCACCTGGGCTGTTTTCATTGGAGGCTTGATGGTGGCTAACGGATTGGGAGAACCGGGACAGCAGGTTTTAACTTATGTAAAGACCATCCCCTATAACTTTTATGCCATGGCTGCTCTTGTCGTACTGTTCCTGGTCATTATCGGTGTCATTCCTGTGTTTGGGCCTATGAAAAGGGCTTTTGAAAGAGTCCAGGCCGGCGGCCCTTTGGCGCCTCCGGGATCAGAAAGAATCGACATCCGTGGCGGCAAAGAGCAGGAAGTTCCTGAAAATCCCAAACTCCGGAACTTCTTCGTACCGATGCTGGTGCTGATATCCGCAACAATTTTCTTCGAGTTTGATATGCAGATGGGCGTTGTTGCCGCTATCGGCTTCAACTTCGTCTGGTTCGTCCTTCAGGGAATGAGCCCGGAAGGGTTTGTGGATGAAGTGCTCAGAGGCCTGAAAAACATGATCACGCCTCTCTTGATGATGGTTCTCGCCTTCAGCTTCGCTGACGGGTGCGAAAGAATCGGATTCATGGAGTATGTAGTCGACGTTGCAACCGAACATATTACTCTCCAGTATCTGCCGCTCACAGTTTTCTTGGTATTTGCCTTTACTGAATTCATCATGGGCATCAACTGGGGCATGTACATCATCGCAATACCGATGGTCGTTCCCATCACCCTGGCGTTGGGGGGAGATCCCATCGTCATGGTGGGCGTTGTCGCCGCTGCCGGGGTGTGGGGAAGCCACTGCTGTTTCTACTCCGATGCCACCATCCTGACATCTGCTGGCACAGGATGCGAAAACTTCCGGCATGCCATCACCCAGATTCCCTTCGGGTTTATTGCCGGTATCATTGCCGCTATCGGATACTTGGCCATGGGCTTTATCCTATATTAGTTTTTCACGCAACAAATTTTTGAATTATCATTATAATAGAATTATTATAATGATTTCCTGAAGTTTACACCTGAATAAATTTCATAAAGGATTTTCTTTAAAATATAAGTCTGTATTTAGCTCTAGTTATTACACTATAGTACTGGTTATGATTTTGCATCTTTTCTTTCTATGAACAATAGATGAAAGGTTATTAGGGTTCTTTACAGAAAGGGACGGTTTAATTTAGCTAACGATGAAGCTGGAGACAGTATCAATAGTGAGAATATTGTATCAGTTTTGATAAATGCCGACAAAGTATGATTTAATTAAAAAGTTCTAAATAAGGAGAGGATATTCTCAATTTTGAGAATATCCTCTCCTTATTTATTCAAATTTAAGATAATATTTGATAAAAAAACTAGATTCCTAAATAAAATCATCTATACATAATTTTAGAATTTCAACAAAGAAGAAAAAATCACACCAAAATTTAACAAAAATTTCTAAATAAATAAAAAATTTAAACAATTTGGCATAGCTTTTGCTTTAAATAACAATATACAAATATGCAATGAATTAAAAATCTATATTGGAGGGGGAGGGATTTAAATTGGAAACACTGGCAATTTTAGAACCAAAGGAATACATAGGGACATTGGTAGAAAAAGCAAGAATTGCCCAAGGGGAATTCGAAAAATTTACCCAAGAAGAGGTAGATGAAGTTGTAAGGGAAATGGGAAAAGTTATTTATGATAATGCAGTAGAGCTGGCCAAAATGGCAGTAGAGGAAACGAGAATGGGAATCTTTGAAGATAAAGTCAAAAAAAATCAAGGGAAATCCAAAACCATATGGAATAGTCTCAAGGGAAAAAAATCCGTTGGCATTATTGATAGGAATGAAGAAACAGGGATTGTAAAGGTAGCCAAGCCAGTGGGGGTGGTAGCCTCTGTAACACCAACCACTAATCCTATTGTTACCCCGATGTGTAACGCAATGTTTGCCCTCAAGGGAAGAAATGCCATCATCATTGCCCCTCATCCCAGAGCAAAAAAATGCAGCAGCTATACAGTAGAATTAATGAATAAGGCCATAGCTAAATATAGGGTGCCAGAAAATCTCATACAAATTATAGAAGAACCATCTATAGATTTGACCAATGAGCTAATGAAGGCAGCAGACGTAGTGGTGGCCACCGGTGGCATGGGAATGGTACAGGCAGCCTATAGCAGTGGTAAACCCGCCTATGGTGTAGGAGCCGGTAACGTACAATGCATTGTTGATAGAGATGTAGATATCCAAGAGGTAGTACCAAAGATTATTACGGGAAGAACCTTCGACAATGGTATCATCTGTTCAGGAGAACAAACAGTTATTGCTCCAGAGGAAGCTTATGATAAAATTATGGAGGAATTTATAAAAAATGGTGGATATTTTGTAAAGACTCCTCAGGAAAAAGAAGCCTTTAGAAAAGCTCTATTTGTTGATGGGGTGATTAGTAAGGATGTAGTAGGTCAATCCCCTCAACAAATAGCTAAATTAGCAGGTATTACTATACCGCAAGATACAAAAGTCATTTTAATCGAAGCTGATGGCATTGGAGAAGAAGATGTATTATGTAAAGAAAAGATGTGCCCAGTATTGGCTACCTTTAAATATAAAGATTTTAAAGATGCAGTAACAATAGCTCAGACCAACCTAGAGGTGGAAGGTAAGGGTCACAGCTGTGCCATTCACTCCAACAACAAAGAAAATATTGAATACGCTGGAGAAAAATTGACCATCAGTAGATTAGTTGTCAATCAACCAAGCTCCACCAGTGCTGGGGGTAGCCTCTATAACGGCTTTGCACCTACCACTACCTTAGGCTGTGGTACATGGGGGAATAATAGCATTTCAGAAAACCTTAATTATACCCATTTAATCAATGTATCCCAGATCGGTTATTTTATCTCTGATAGACAAGTACCTACAGATGAAGAAATTTGGAAATAAAAAATAAAAATATAAAAGAAAAAACAAAGGGGGTTAATCATCAATGGAAACATTAAGAGAACCTAAAATCATTACAGAACTACCAGGACCTAAATCACAGGAATTATTAAAAGTTCGAGAAGAAAACGTACCAACAGGGGTTTCCAATAGCGTTCCCGTTTATGTAAAACGGGGAGAGGGAGCATTGTTTGAAGATGTAGACGGAAACGTATTTTTAGACTTTGCCGGTGGTATTGGTGTATTAAACATAGGGTATAGTCATCCGGAAGTGGTTGAAGCTGTAAAAGAACAAAGTGAAAAATTTTTCCATACCAGTATCAATGTAGTTCTATATGAACAATATCCTAGGTTGGCGGAAAAACTTAATCATCTTATACCAGGAGACTTTAGAAAGAAAACTATGTTGGTCAACAGTGGAGCAGAAGCAGTAGAAAATGCCATTAAACTTGCAAGAAAATACACAAAGAGAACAGAGATTATTGCCTTTACAGGAGCTTTCCACGGTAGAACCCTATTAACCATGACTTTAACCAGCAAAATTAAACCCTATAAATGGGAATTTGGTCCCTTTGCCCCAGGAGTGCATCGCATGACTTTCCCCTATTGTTATAGATGTCCCCATGGGTTAGAAAGGGAAACCTGTAACCTCCACTGTGGAAAACAATTTGAATCCTTCTTCCTAGAAACTGTTGACCCGGAAGACGTAGCTGCCATAATTTTAGAACCAATGCAGGGAGAAGGTGGATTTGTCCTGCCACCAGATGAATACATAAAAACCTTAAGAAAAATCTGTGATCAATACGGCATATTATTAATTGCAGATGAAGTACAAAGTTCCTACGGCAGAACAGGAAGAATGTTTGCCACAGAATATTGGGCAGAGTTAGGGGTATACCCAGATATCGTTACAACAGCCAAATCTATAGCAGGAGGTCTGCCTATTAGTACTGTTACCGCCAGAGCAGAAATCATGGAAGCATCCCATATAGGAGGAATTGGTGGAACCTATGGAGGCAATCCCCTAGCAGCGGCGGCAGCTCTGAAGGTCATAGAAGTTATGGAGAGGGACTGTATAGCTGAAAAATCCCTCCGCATCGGAGAAATATGTATGAATCGCTTTGAGGAAATGAAGGAGAAGTATGAGATAATAGGGGACATTCGAGGTCGTGGCTCAATGGTGGCCCTAGAGCTAGTAAAGAACAGGGAGACAAAGGAAGCTGCTAAGGATGAAACTAGTAAAGTAGTACAGGAGTGCTGGAGGAATGGTTTAGTTGTTCTGTCGGCAGGGGCTAGGGGAAATGTATTACGATTCCTTATGCCATTGGTGATTACAGAACACCAGCTTAATATAGGCATAGATATTTTAGAAAAGGCTATTGCAACTGTCAATAATCAACTGTTTGCTAATCAAGAAGCCTAAGTAGATGCCCGAAATCTTTGATTTCGTGGCAGTCACTTATACAGGGTGCATCTTTGATTTAGTGGCAGTCACTTGTACAGAGTGAAAAAATAAAGATATGGGGATATCTTCTCCATATCTTTATTTAACTAAAATATGTAAAAAATTGAAAAAAATAGAGGAATGAAAGGGATTTCTGTTGAAGTAATTAAACACATAATATTCGGACATTTAATTATTAGATGTATTGCTAATCCCCCTGCTTTTATGGGAAGAAACTAAGGCACCAACAGAAAATCATAAACTTTAGCCATTTGCTTTTAGTCATCTTCTTATACAAGGGGAGGACCAGCATTACATGAAGCATCATTTTATTTTTAAAAAGGGTGATATTTATGGGGAGTTTAAAGAGAATAGCAGATAGTGTTCAACAGGTGGCAGAGGCTATCTCGCTGGCTGTAGGAATCGAAACAGAAATCGTAGACAATGAATTAACAATTGTGGGGGGTACTAATCGCTATAGAGAGCGGCTAGGTGAAAAAGAGGAATCTGGAAAGTTATCAGGGGACTATCTTTATGGAAGGATGTTGAGACAAGGAGAAACTGTTGTTGTAGAAGATGCTAGAAGGGATATAAACTATGATTATTCTACTACAATAGGAGCTACCGAGGAATTGGCAGAAATTTGCACTCCTATTAAAGCCGATGAAAAAATCATTGGTATCATTGGTCTTGTAGCTTTTACAAAGGAGCAACAACAGCAGCTTTTAAAAAATAAAGATAGCATGATTTTATTTGTAGAACGTATGGCAGATCTATTGGCATCAAAAGCGTTGGAAAATGAAGTTTTTGATAGAGTGAAAACCATACAAAATGAAATTATGACTATTTTGGAAACAATTCATGAAGGTATGTTGTCGATTGATGGAAAAGGATATATTAATTATTGTAATTCCAATGCGGAGATATTGTTAAAAACAATTAGAGAGGAAATCATAGGTAGACATATTTCTCATTTCATGCCAAACTCCCCGGCCTTAAAGGTTTTAGAGACGGGGGAAGGTTATACAGAGCATGAAGAAATGTATAAAAATAGTGAAAATTCTTTTCATTTTATTGTAACAGCAAAGGCCATCTTAGGCAAATCTAAGCCCCGGGGTGTGGTTATTTCCTTTAGGGATATTGTGGAGGCAAGAAAGCTGATTTACAATATGAGTGAGATGAGTATGAGCTATACCTTTGATGATATTATAGGGGATAGCGATAGTATCACTAGAATAAAAACCCAAGCCCATCAAGTTGCAAGAGGTTATTCTACTGTATTGATTACTGGAGAAAGTGGTACTGGCAAAGAGTTATTTTCTAGGGCTATACATTATTCTAGTCCTAGAAAAAAAGGACCATTTATTACAGTAAACTGTGGTGCTATTCCAGAGACCCTATTGGAAAGTGAATTATTTGGCTATGAAAGAGGGGCTTTTACCGGAGCTAAGGAAAAAGGGAAGGTAGGAAAATTTGAATTAGCAGATGGAGGAACCATTTTTCTAGATGAGATAGGGGATATGCCCCTTCATCTTCAGGTGAAACTGCTACATGTTTTACAAAACAGAAGGTTTGAAAGGGTGGGTGGCAATAAAACCATCTTAATAGATGTTCGAGTGATTGCTGCTACCAATAAAAATCTTGAAGAAATGATTCATCAAAAAAAATTCAGAGAAGATTTATATTATAGACTAAGTGTTATTCCTTTAAAAATCCCATCCTTAAGAGAGCGGGGGGAGGATATTCTCCTTCTAAAGGATTACTTCCTTAAAAAATACAATGCGTTTTTAAATAAAAGAATAAAGGGTTTTTCTAGACAGGTGGAGGAGTTATACCTTGCCTATGATTGGCCTGGTAATGTAAGGGAGCTAGAAAATGCTGTGGAATATGGTGTGAATATGACCCTTGAGGAGGAGATTCAACTGGAGGCAGTTCCTCCTAGAATAAAGAAATTATACAGTTTTTCTGATGCAAAATCTTCTAGTATATCTTTACAGGATCAAGTCAAAAGATTTGAAAAGGAGATTTTTATTAAAAAGCTCACAGAAAAAGGAAGTAGTCAGAATGGGAAACTAGAAATAGCTGAAGAACTAGGAATTAGTAGAGCCACCCTGTATAGAAAGCTGGCAGAATACAATTTATCTTAATATTAAGAATTATCGATATTTTGTCTCGCCATTGAGAAAAAGGTTATAAAGTATAGTTCAAATTATAAGGGATTCCTGCTGTATCAAAACTGAGAAAAATATTTTCAGAAAATATAAAACATTTAGCTAATTAGCTGATTTTAGGACAATGTCATTTTGGTACGATTCTTGCAGAAAAATATACTATAACCAAATAAATGATGAAGGGAGGAGAATATCTTCCATATAAACCATGAAGGGAGGAGAATATTTTCGATGCTTATAGAGATTTACCTTGGGACTTTACATAGCTAACCTATACATTTACAAATAATCTATTAAATGGGATTTATATAAAAATTAAATGGAGGGATTAGTTATGAAGGTTTTACTTATTGGTGTTGGCGGTGTTGGAGAAGCAATAGCAAGTATTAGTAAAGATAGGGATTGGCTTGAAAAAATGGTTTTAGCAGATTACAACTTAAAAAGGGCTGAAGAAGTACAGAAAAAGCTGGGGGATGAAAATAAATTTCCCATCGAACAGGTTGATGCTAGCAATAAAGAGGAAATCGTTACCCTTGCTAAGAAGCATAAGTGTGATTTAATCATGAATGGTTGCGACCCATCCTTTAATGAAAGCATTTTTGACGCAGCCTATGAAGCAGGATGCAATTATATGGATATGGCAATGACTCTATCCAAGCCCCATCCAGAAGAACCCTACAGCAAATCCTATATTAAGCTAGGAGATTATCAGTTTGAAAGAGCAAAGCAGTGGGAAGATAAAGGAATAACAGCTATCGTAGGTTCCGGTGTGGAGCCAGGTATGGCAGATGTTTTTGCGAGATATGGAGCAGATTATTTATTTGACGAACTTGAAGAAATAGGCATAAAGGATGGAAATAACTTTGTGGCTGAGGGTTATTCAGTACCCTTTGGATTTTCCATATGGACAACCATTGAAGAATGTTTAAATCCTCCTGTTATTTGGGAGAGGGACAAGGGCTGGTACACAACAGAACCCTTCTCAGAACCAGAAATTTTTGAATTGCCAGAAGGTATTGGACCAGTAGAGTTAGTCAATGTAGAACATGAAGAAGTATTGTTGGTTCCAAGATATATAGATAAAGGCTTAAAGAGGGTTACATTTAAATTCGGTCTTGGTAATGACTTTATTACTATGTTGAAGAATCTTAGGGAGTTAGGTCTTCATCGGAAAGATAAAGTTAAAGTTGGAGATGTATATGTTTCTCCACGGGATGTGGTGGCAGCAACAGCTCCTAATCCAGCTTATCTAGGTCCTAGATTGACAGGTAAGACCTGTGCAGGAACCTGGATCAAAGGTAAAAAGGATGGTAAGGAACGACAAGTCTACCTCTATCAAGTAGCTGATAACCAAGAGTGTATGAAGACCTTTGGAAGTCAAGCTGTTGTAGCGCAAACTGCTTTTCCACCAGTTATTATGATGGAGCTATTGGCCGAGGGTATATGGTCTGGCAAAGGTGTATTTGGACCAGAGGCCTTTGATGCGGTTCCTTTTATGGAAAGAATGGAAGAATATAAATTCCCGTATGGCATGACAGAAATGGAATCCGAGTATAAAAGTATGCTGGAGGAAGTAGCAGCTACAAAAGAATAATCTAAGCCACAGCCTCTTTGGATAGGGGAAAGGGGCTGTGGAAGTAGAATATTACTAGGATAAGGGGGGAAGATTTATGGCGCTAAAATTTATTTCTGATAAGTGCATTGGATGCAAGCTATGTCATTTAGCCTGCTCTGGTGCTCATGAAGATGTGTTCAATCCAGGGCTGGCAAGACTATCGGTGGAGTCTTATTATCAAGACAAAAACCTACAGATTGATGGTAATGTCTGTACCCTTTGTGGGGAGTGTGTGGATGTCTGTCCAACCTCTGCAATAGAGTTAAAAGAAGGAAGGCTACATTACTCTCTAGAGGATTGTATTAACTGTGGGGTATGTGTCAGTGCATGTCCTGAAGAAGTAATCCTTCAGAAGGATGAAGGTGTAGGGATATGTGATCTTTGTGAAGGATCACCCTGGTGTGTAAAATCCTGTCCCCATGGGGCATTAGTATATGAGGAGGTGAAGTAGTAATGTTAGGATATCAAAATAAAGTATTGAGAATTTTTTTAGATAAAAATAATATTCGTGTTGCTACAGAGCCTTTGAATATGGAATGGGCAAGACAATACATAGGGGGTAAGGGTTTAGGTATTAAATATCTATATGAAGAATTAAAGCCTGGAACCGATCCATTGTCATCAGAAAACAAATTAATCCTCATGACAGCCCCTTTAACTGGAACAACTGTACCCTGCTCTGGGAAATTGGCTATTATCTCCCGTTCTCCAGCTACTGGCACAATTTTAGATTGTTCTATAGGGGGACATATAGCATCTGAAATCAAATTTGCTGGATATGATGCCGTTATTTTTGAAGGAGCATTAGATGTACCTAGCTATATTTATATAGAAGATGATAAAGTTCGTCTCCTTCCTGCAGATGAATTATGGGGAAAGGGTTCCCATGATACAGAAGCTGCTTTGCTCCAAAAGTATGGCAGGGATCATAAAATATTAAGCATTGGTCCTGCTGGAGAAAATTTGGTTTCTATGGCCTGTATCAATTCTGACTATTATAGACAGGCTGGCCGTGGAGGAATTGGTGCTGTAATGGGAAGTAAAAAAATCAAGGCTATTGTAGTAAAGGGTAGTGGTAGTGTAAAGGTAGCCAATATGAAGGAAACCTTAGCCACAATCAACAGCATTATGAGGGACAATACTTTAACTGACGATAACCTATGGGCCTATACCGATGGAACGGCTATGTTGGTGGAGATGTCCCATACTACAGGAATATTGCCTACCCATAATTTCCAAGACGGTACCTTTGAAGGCTATAAAGGCATTGATTCTGAAGCAATGAAGGGCGCTAGAAGTGGTAAAAAAGGCTGTGGAAGCTGTGCCCTTGGCTGTGGTAATTTTACAAAGATAGGCAATGCTTTAGTAGAAGGACCTGAGTATGAAACATTAGCCCTATGTGGTTCCAACTGTGGCATTGGAGATCTAGAAGCCGTAGTTAAATTTAATCAGCTATGTGACGATATGGGTATAGATACCATCAGTGCTGGAAATACTTTGGCCTTTGCTATGGAATTAACTGAGAAGGGACTAAAGGATTTTGGTCTTAAATTTGGAGACGTAGAGGCTTATCTTAGCATTCCAGAGATGATAGCTAAAAAAGAAGGTATTGGAGCTGAATTGGCTTTAGGAACAAAGGAATTAGGAAAACGGTATGGTGGTAGTGATTTTGCTATGCAGGTCAAGGGCCTAGAGTTTCCTGGATATGAACCTAGAGGTGCTTGGGGAATGGGCTTAGCCTATGCTACTTCTGATAGAGGAGCCTGTCACATGCGGGCTTGGCCTGTGGCTCAAGAAGCCTACGGAGATGTAGATGCCTTTACTGAAGAAGGTAAAGCAGCCATGGTCATAGAGTTACAAAATTATAATGCTGTAAAGTTCTCTTCTATTCTCTGTGATTTTTGGGCACTAGATCTAGAAGTTTTAAGTCAAGTGTTAAATGCTGTTACGGGGGAATCCTTTGCAGTAGAGGAATTAGATAAAATTGGGGAAAGGGTAGTCAACATAGGCAGACTATTTAATCAAAGAGAGGGCTTTAGTAGCAAGGATGATATACTACCTAATAGAATATTTAAGGATGCGCTAAAATCAGGGGCTACAGCGGGCAAAAAGATACCTAAGGAAAGCTTTGACAAAATGTTGTTACAATACTATAATGAGCGGGGATGGAGTCAAGAGGGTATCATTGGTGAAGAAAAAATACAGGAATTACAGCTTATGGATTTAAAGGAAGCTACTGCAGAAGACTAAGGTGATTTGATGAAAATAAAAGTTACGTTAAAAGGACCTTTAAGTAAGTACTTTGATGGCGTGAAGGAAAAACAAATTATTTTACCTTCAGATGCTACAGTAAAGGAGGTACTAGAAAGTATTAACCTCCCTAAAGAATATGTAAGCATCGTAGCTATAAACGGTAGTAAGGTACCATTAGATTACAGACTTAAAGTCACCGATGAGATTACCATCTATCCTCCTGTATCAGGAGGATAGAAAATCCTCTCTAGCAGTAGAGGATAACAGGATAAAAGAAGAGACAAATACATATCAGAATATTCTGTTTAATTACTACGATAATAGAGGGAAGGTTGTGTTAATTAATAAAGGGGGGGAATTTATGGAAGCTTCAGTAGTTGGTGTATTTGCATCAGCAAAATGGATTTTGATGATTATGTTGGTGTATATTGGTGTGATACTATTTTTAGGATTTAAGTATGCAGGAAAAATTGAGGAGTCGGATGATTTAGTGTTAGCTGGAAGAGGGTTGACATTACCCTTCTTAGTACCATCCATTGTAGCAACATGGATATGTGCAGGAGCCATGATGGGGGCTGCAGGCGAGGCTTATATAGGAGGATTTCAAGCCGTAGTATTTGACCCCTTTGCAGCTGTATTGATGATGTTCTTAATCGCTATATTCTTTGCCTATCGTTTAAGAAAAGCTGGGTATACAACAGTTGTAGATTTCTTCGATGATAAGTTTGGCAAAAAAATGGGGATGCTGTATCTTATCGTTCAAGTTTTATCGGCTGTAGGCTGGCTAGGAGGACAATTGGTGGCGTTAGGCTACATTGTATTCTTGACCACTGGCTTTAGTATGAATCTAGCCATAGTTATTGGGGCTATTACCATGATTGTGGTAACCTATTTTGGTGGACTTATGGCTTTATCTAGAGTAGATGCCATTAGTGTACTTTTAATGATTGTAGGTTTATTTATTATGCTAGCTGTTGTTATGGGTCACGTAGGAGGATTTAGTGAATTTGTTGCCACTGCAGATAACTGGCTGGAGGTTCCTACCTTTGCTATTACACCAGTGTCTGCTGATAGAGGCGGATATTTATGGTATACTGGTATTTTAGGTATTACCTACTATATTTCAGCTTGGGCTGCCCTAGGTCTAGGAGATATACCTAGCCAAGTAATTCTCCAAAGAGCCTTGGCAGCTAAGGATGAAAAAACAGCCACTAAAGGCTTTATGGTCAGTGGATTTGTTTACTTGACATTAGGGTTAATTCCGGTATTAATAGGGATTGCCATGTACACATGGGGATTAGAGCTACCATTGGGTCAAGCAGAGATGGTGTTACCTTGGGTAGCAGATAATTTCCTACCACCATGGGCAGCTGTATTATTTGTTGTATCCCTAACGGCAACAATTGTCAGTACAGTTGGGAATACCGCGTTAATATGCTCCACCATGATTGGCCACAACTTATATAAACATTTCCGACCTAATGCCACAACCCAGGATGAGTTAAGAATGATTCGAATTGCTATTCCTATTGTAACTGCTGTTGCATTGGCTATAGCGCTATATTTTGAAACAGTTTATAAGCTCATTATATTTTCGGGTTCATTGCAGCTATGTACTGTATTTGCAGCCTTTGCATTTGGTATGTTCTGGAAAAAAGCCAATACAAAGGGAGCTGTTGCATCCTTCTTTGCAGGAGCCATATCTTGGGTGATATTCTTCTTTATAGTATTCCCCTTTACAAAGGTTGCCAATTTTGAAGAGGAAATTATTGAAGCAGGCTTGTATATGGATTGGGCCATCTGGGATGGGTTATACATATCCATGGTGCCGGCAGCCATTGTATCTATCATCGTAATGTATGTAGTTTCTAAGCAAACCCAAATTTCTGATCCACCAAGACCATTAATTAATGCCAAGGGAGAATTAATGGATGACAAATTCTTCTTCTGGTCCAAGGATAAGCCAACTGAAGAAGTGAAATAAATTTAAACCAGAAAAGCTTCGCCACCCTTTCTATAATTAGGAGGGTGGCGAAATTTTGGAATCAATAATTGGGTATACTAACTAAAAATAAAGGAGGGTGAAATAATTTATGAAATATAGATTACCTTGGGGAGAGCTCTATACAGAAAAGCTTGATGAAGCAGATGTAGTCATTTTAGGAATCCCCTTTGATAGCGCTGTAAGTAATAGAAAAGGTGCAGCAGAGGCCCCGGATAAACTCAGGGAGCTTTCAAGGATTTTACCACCTGTAACAGAAGAGGGATTATTATTAAAGGACTTCAAGGTTTATGACCATGAAAATGTAGAAATTTCATTGGATTGGCAAAAATACTTCAAAAACGTGGAGGAGGAAGCTTTAGGGCTATTCAACAGTGGGAAGTTCTGTATTTTTATAGGTGGAGATCATGCCGTAACGATACCATTGGAAACTGCTTTTTCAAAGGCCTTTAAAGAAGAAAAAATAGGGATTATTCATTTTGATTCCCACCCTGATATTATTAATATCTATGATGATCATCCTTGGTCCCACGCCTGCACCCAAAGGAGAGCTTTGGAGTTAGATAATATTAAGCCTGAAGGTCTTACCTTTATAGGGTTGAGATCCTTTATGGAGGAGGAATTGGAGTACTTTGAAAAGCATCCGGAGATTAAAATTATAACTGCTAGAGAGGTATATCGCAAGGGTACAGACTATGTCCTAGATACAATAAAAGAAAAATATAAGGAGTATACAAAGCTATATATTACTTTAGATATAGATGTTCTAGATCCAGCCTTTGCTCCAGGCACTGGAACACCAGAAGCAGGTGGTCTTACCACAAGAGAGTTGATAGAGCTGGTTCGGGAGATGGTGGAAGTCCTACCGGTGGCTGCTGTTGACATAGTGGAGGTGTCTCCTCCCTTGGATTCTTCTGACATCACCAGCTGGGCAGCATTAAAGGTTTTATATGAAGTTTTTGGTGGGGTTTATAGAAAAAGATAGGAATAAGATAGGGGGAAGAATATTTTTTTAAAATAAGTAGCATATTATATACAGCTTATGGTATAATTTATCTGCTTTAAAGAAAATTAGGATAACAAGAAGGAGGAAGAACAGTGCCATTTATTTTAAGTGAATATCATTCCCCAGGTCTTTCTGTGAATTGGACAGCTAATAAGGTATTATTCCACAAACAATCAGACTTCCAGGAAGTAGCCATAGTAGAATTAGAAGAGATGGGAAGAGCATTAGTGTTGGATGGTTATGTTCAAGTAACTGTTGAGGATGAATTTGTTTACAATGAAATGATTACCCATGTACCACTATTTACCCATCCTAAGCCTGAGAAGGTTTTAATTATTGGTGGTGGCGATGGAGGCTCTGCTAGGGAGGCAGCAAAGCATCCTAGTGTAACCCAAGTAGACCTGTGTGAAATTGATCCAATGGTTATAGAGGCTTGTAGAGAGCATTTACCAGAAATGAGTGTTTCCTACAATCATCCTAAAGTAAATGTTATTACAAAAGACGGTGTGAAGTTCATAAAAGACCATCCAAATACATACGATGTAATCATCATAGATTCCTCAGATCCTATAGGACCTGCTGTAGATTTGTTTGGGAAGGATTTTTATAGCAATGTACATAAAGCATTGAAGGAGGATGGTATATTTGCATGTCAAAGTGAGTCCCTCTTCTACCATCAAGATTTAATAAAGGATGTTCATGAGATGCTTAAGGGACTTTTCCCAATAGCAAGACTATATACTGCCACCACCCCAACTTATCCAGGATTCCTTTGGGCCTATTCTATGGGGTCTAAAAAGTATGATCCCTTCGATAGAATGGATGTTAAAAAGCCTGAGATAGAAGCAAGATACTATAATCATGATATTTATAAAGGTTGCTTTGCGCTACCAACATTTATTAAGGAAACATTAGGTTTGAAAAAATAGAAGATAAACACAAACAGGAGAAGCTAGATCACAACTTATTATTGGTCTAGCTTTTTTGTTTATAAAGAAAAAGGGGAATGGAGAATGAGAAGGGAAGAAAGAGAAGTAAAGGATAAGGCTCTTATTGAATCAATTCTTCAAAAAGCGTTATTTCTTAGAATTGCATTATGTGATGGAGATAAACCCTATATTGTTCCTATGAATTTTGGGTATAGGGAAGGGATACTATACCTCCATTCATCTCGAAAGGGTAAAAAAATTGAGTTGTTAAAAAGCAACAATAATGTCGCCTTCCAAATGGACATAGATACGGCTATAGTAAAGGCTGACAGCCCTTGTGATTGGAGTATGAAGTATGCTAGCCTTACAGGGTATGGGCGGGCTGAATTTATTGAGGATTATGATGAAAAAATAGAAGGACTTACTATTATTATGAAAAAATATGGAGAAAAACAATGCTTTAATTTTTCTGAAATGTCTGTAAAAAATGTGACTGTCATAAAAATAACCATAGAAGAAATGACAGGTAAAAAAACTTTGTAAGAGGGAGGGGAAAGGATAGTGGATAAATATTTTAAAAAAGCAGATGTGGATTATGCCTATAATATAGCATTAAAGCTCAATGATTTTGTCAACAGTGATTTAGGGGGTAGAAACTCTGGCAGTGATGCAGAGCATGAAGCAGCTGAATATTTATATAGAGAAATGAAGGAAATAGGTCTACAGGAGGTATCGAAGGATTCTTTTCCTGTGGCGAGATGGCAGTTTAATGGAGGCTCTTTACAAATTGTTAACAAAGGGGATGACACTAAAAAAATTAACATTTATTCCTATGCCTCCAGTGGGACACCTAAGGAAGGAATTACTGCTGAGTTAGTCTATGTAGGAAAGGGTAGGAAGAAGGACTATCTTTATAAGGATGTTAAAGGAAAGATTGTCTTAATTGATATCAATATGCGAGAAGATTGGTGGGTTACTTATCCTACTCTGGAAGCAGCCCATCAAGGAGCGATAGCCATTATCAATAACTGCTGTGGTGGTTACGGGGAAATTAGTGAAGATGCCATGAATTGCCAAGATTTTGTTGGTCCTATAACGATTCCCTCCGTCAATATTAGCCAAAAAGATGCTAATTATTTAAAAACAGCCTTGGAAAAACAGCAAATACTTGTGAATTTAAGAGTAGATAACCAAGTAAATCCAAATGGTGTTAGTTACAACATTGTTGGGAAAATACCTGGAGTAATAAAAGATGAATATATTATTGTAGGTGATCATTACGACTGTCATTTTTGGGGGTTTCAAGACAATAATGCTGCTGTAGGATTAACTCTTGCTATTGCCAAGGCAATGATAGAATCTAACTATAAGCCCAATAGAACGATAATATTTATCCTTCATGGTTCTGAAGAATCCGGGGCAATTGATACAAGATATGATTGGTGTATTGGTGCTTGGAATCAAATCAATAGGGTGCAGCCTGAATGGAGGGGAAAGACCCTTGCTTATATTAACTTTGAGCTTCCTGCCTATGACTTCGGCAATAGTGCATATATAGCCTCTACACCAGAATTCTATAGCTTTCTACAGGAATTTGTTAAACGCACATCATTAGAGGATCATTGTTTTAAAAATGATAGATTAGAAGCAGGATATCCCCAATTTTCCTGGTCCGATGATTGGTCTTACACAATTGCTGGAGTACCCTCTCTTATTAATGGTTTTCTAATGAATAAACAAGGAGAGGTGAGTGATTTTTATTATAACATTTATCACTCTCAGTTTGATACAAAGGATACCTATAATAAAGAAGTATTAGAGTTTCATATCAAGCTTTATGGGGAATTAGCTATAAAGCTTGATAAAACACCTATAGTGGCTTTAGATTTTACCCATCAAGCTATAAGACTTAAAAAATCCATCGATGAAGAAATTTGGGAGATAGCAGGTTGTGATGTAGAGGCTTTTCTTATGGAAATAGAAGCCTTCCATCAAATAGCTGAGGAAAAATATAGAGAGATAAAAGCTATGAATGAAGATTATAAGGATATTTTGGAACCCCACTTACAAGTAATCAATAGCCAATTGTTAAAGGTATTTCAATTTTTCCAGGATAATCTTTTGCGATTGGATTGGTATGAAGTTCCTATTGTTGGTCATCAGCAGCCTCAAAATAATATAAATATTATGAAGAAAGCCATAGAGAAACTAAAACAGAAGGATGTTAAATTTGTTTTAGAAGAATTACTTTTAAAGGTAGAGGATGAGTGGTATAGTTACCACTTTAGCAAGGAAGTTCTTCAACATTTTACTAATCAGGTAATGAATCCTAAAAACGCCTCTAACCTCTATTGGGGAAGGGGGAGGGTTGTAGGATGTGTAGATCTTTATGATGTAATACAATCCCTTCAAGAGAAGTATACCAATGGAGATTTAGATTTTACTAGGGAAATAACTTATCTAGAAAAGGTACTAGAAGATCAAAAACAGTTATTGACCAAGTTGATAAAGGAAGAAACAGATGCCATAAAGGAAGTGAAAAATATTTTATCAAATATTGGTGGATTTGCGGTGTTAGAGGAACTGTAAAACAACCTGGTGGTTAATAAACCACCAGGTTGTTTTGTCTATAACTTACATTTCTTATTTAATCAATCCTAAAACATCAGCTGGATAATCTACACCTAAAAGAGCAACAAGTTCTCCCTTTGTGTTGTAGATAGGAGCAAAGGCAGATTTCTGGATACCATACCACTCATCCTCCCAAGTATGTATAGCATAGGAAGGACTACCATTAAAGGCTGTTACAAATTGAGGCTCCATTTCATACTCTGCACCATATTCATCAGCATCGTCACCTTCAGCAGCATCTACAATAAGGTTTGTCATATCGTCGCTAACCTTAATTAAGGTGTAGACATAGGTGGCATTATTAATATCACGTATTTGTTGTAGGACGAATTGGAATTCATCATAGACTTCGCTATCCCTATGACCATCGGCAACGATTTCTTCATGAAGATCTCCAAACTCTCCGTTGAGGAGGAGGGAGCCAGTAGCTGCTATGGCCATAACCTTTTCACCAACTAATACGTTCATATCACTCTTAGTAGCATCATAGGGGTAATCTATACCAAGGAGAGCTACTATCTTACCAGCGCTGTTGTAAATAGGAGCAAAGGCAGATTTTTGGGTACCATGGTATGAAGATTCCCAAGTATGGATGGCATAGGAAGGACTACCATTAAAGGCTGTTACGAATTGAGGCTCCATTTCATACTCTTCACCATATTCATCAGGATCATCAGCGGCATCTACAATAAGGTTTGTCATATCTTCACTAACCTTAATTAAGGTGTAGACATAGGTGGCATTGTTAATATCACGAATTTCTTGTAGGACGGCAAGGAAAGCATCATAGGCTTCGCTATCCCTATGACCATCGGCAACGATTTCTTCATGAAGATCTCCAAATTCTCCGTTGAGGAGGAGGGAGCCAGTAGCTGCTATTCCCATAACTTTTTCACCAATTAAACGGTTAACAGGAGAAATAAGGCTTACAGTCTTAGTAGAACCCTCCCATTTAACTATATAATCTAAGGCTTCAGCTGTATCCCTTAGGGGAACTAAGGAATCCTTCGTAATTTCTACTCCTAGCAACAGCTTCGCCCAATCGGGAGTTACCAAAACCCTGCCATTTTCAACTACATAGTCGTAACCCAAATCCACCTCTTCACCATCAACGATAAAGTTAAAGTCAGAACTTGCAAAAGCTGTTGTAGTAGTACCTACTAGCACAAAAACTAGCATCAGAACAAAAATACTTTTCTTCTTCATATGCATTTTACAACCTCCCTTTGTTTTTGAATCTTTTTCATACTAAATATTTTTTTAAAACTTTATCACCACTTTCTTTTTAAATAAAATATTCAAATAAACACTTATTTTATAAAGTATTCATTATAGGACATGAAAAGAACGATAAATTCAATAGTTAGTAAAATAAAAAAACATTTAACATTAGTATATTATGCAAAGATCATGCCACAGATAAAGTTAACAGAAAATTCAGTATTTTAAAGGGCTGAGGAATTAATTTTTATAAGAAAATATCATAAATGATACCATAAAGAATGGACAAGATGATGGGATTAAGAAATTATAAGTTATCTTACTTATGAGATGTAGAAACAGAAATTCTCAATAATAAAACTGGAGAATTCACAATAAAATTTAATTAATATATTTGTAATTATAAACAAAATATTGTAATATTTCAATATACAAATAGAAAAAAGAGGTGAAAAAATGAAGGCAGAAATTATTGCAGTAGGAACAGAAATATTATTGGGAGACATAGTGAATACCAATGCTCAATATGTGGCTAAAAGTTTGGCAGATATGGGAATTTTTGTTTATCACCAATCGGTGGTGGGCGATAATTGGGAAAGAATAAAAAAAGCCTATGAAACAGCCTTTGAAAGGGTGGAACTTGTTATTACAACTGGAGGATTAGGGCCTACAAAGGACGATTTAACAAAAGAGGTTGCAGCCGATTACTTTGGTAAAAATCTTATGTTAGATGAGGCATCTCTAGAAAGTATGAAGGGATATCTCCTAGGAAGGAATCAACCAATTACTGAGGGCAACAAAAAACAGGCATATTTTCCAGAAGGTGCTATCATACTAGAAAACCATCATGGTACTGCTCCTGGATGTATTATTGAAGAAAAAGGGAAGATTCTTATCCTATTACCTGGTCCCCCAAGAGAGATGATGCCTATGTTCTCAAAACAGGTAATCCCCCATTTAAGTAAGTATCAAGAGGGCTACCTAGTTTCTAAAACCCTGAGGGTATGTGGTATTGGTGAAAGCTATATGGAGGAAATGATTAAGGATATTGTAGAGGTTCAGAATAATCCCACTATTGCCCCCTATGCAAAGGAAGGAGAGGTAACTTTAAGGATTACAGCTAGTGGTAAAAACCTAGAAGAAGCTAAAGCCCTAATTGATCCTATGGAAAGGGAAGTTCGTATTAGGTTAGGAAACCATATATATGGGGAAGGAGAAACATCTTTAGAGGAAACAATAGGAAAACTGCTTATAGATAATCATCTAACTATAGCTACAGCTGAATCCTGTACCGGGGGACTTTTGGCAGGAAGAATTGTCAATGTACCAGGAATTTCCTCTGTGTTTACAGAAGGTGTCATCACCTATAGCAATTCCTCAA
Organism: Natronincola ferrireducens; assembly: GCF_900100845.1. Taxonomy (NCBI): domain Bacteria; kingdom Bacillati; phylum Bacillota; class Clostridia; order Peptostreptococcales; family Natronincolaceae; genus Natronincola; species Natronincola ferrireducens. Next base: position 621,616 of record NZ_FNFP01000001.1, read on the forward strand.
AAATAAAGCTATTAGGTGTAAAAGAGAAGACCCTAGAAGAACATGGAGCCGTCAGTAAAGAAACAGCTGTTGAGATGGCAGAAGGGGTAGCAAAGTTAGGCAATACAGATATAGGAATAGCTATTACAGGAGTAGCTGGTCCAGGAGGTGGAACAAAGGAAAAGCCTGTGGGCTTAATTTATGTTGGACTATACATAAAGGGCAATACATATACAAAGCAGATAAACTTCAAAGGTGATAGACAAAGACTGAGGAATTTTGCAGTTACTCAAGCCCTATGCTGGCTAAGAAAAGTGCTAATGGAAGAAACATTAAAGAAAAAAAGTATTAGATAAAATAAAGGCAAGAAAATATATGCAAGAAAAAACTGGATTATAATAAATTTATAACATAGATAATATATTCTTTTTATTAAAAACCCCTCTTTATATCATATAAAGAGGGGTTTTTCTAAGGAGATAAATATAGTTATTAAAACTAACTATAGAATACAAATGGAGTAGATATCCTATAAATGTAAGACACCTATTTCATAGAATATTAGTAAACAATACCATACTTTTTTAGCTTTCTAGAAACAGTAGTAGGATCAATTTTTAGAATTTGGGACATTTCTAATAAGCTATCATATTTTTCTATTGCTTGCATTAAGATAGTTTTTTCTAAATCTTCAAGAGAATCCTTCAAGGGCTTTTTTAAGGTATTTTCTTCATATAGAGAATTGAAATTTTGACCCATTTCATTGAAATATTTAATAACATGCTGGACTTTTATTTCATTGTTCTGGGTTGTTATAATACAACGCTCGATAAAATTTTCCAATTCCCTCACGTTTCCAGGCCAATGATAGTCCAATAGCATATTCATAGCTTCATTAGTAATTTGTTTATTTTCTTCATATTTTGAATTATACTTTTTAGTAAAAATGGAGGTTAAATATTTGATATCCTCCTTCCTATCTCTTAGAGGAGGAATAATGATGGGAACAACATTCAAGCGATAGAACAGATCCATCCGGAATCGTCCTTTATCTACTTCCTCTTTTAAATTTCTATTTGTAGCGGCTATAATTCTAACATCAACCTTGATGACATTTTCTCCTCCTACCCTCACAATTTCATTTTCTTGGAGGACTCTTAGGAGCTTTACCTGCAATTGCATTGGAAGTTCTCCAATTTCGTCCAAGAAAAGCGTGCCTTTATTGGCTTGTTCAAATAATCCCTTTTTACCCTGTTTTTTTGCTCCTGTAAAAGCTCCATTTTCGTAGCCAAATAACTCCGACTCCAATAAACTTTCTGTGATTGCTCCACAGTTTACCTTGACAAAAGGCTTTTTATTACGATCGCTGTTTTCATAAATTAGTCTAGCTAAGACTTCTTTACCAACCCCTGTTTCTCCTTGGATCAGGATTTTAATATCTGATTTTGCAACCCTTTGGGCTAGTTTGATAATTGATTGAACTTTTTCGGATTTTGTCTTCATTGAAGAATTTATCGGTGGAGAAGAACTACAGTGTGGAGATTGAGATTTAAACTGAGGATATTGAAATGAAGAATGATGGGATGATTGAGATAAATTACTGTTTTTTAACAATTGATTTTCTAGTTGTGAGGTTTCTTGTAAAATATACATGTTTAAAGGAATACGTCCTTCTAGAGACTGAACTTTAATTAAATATTTCTGTCCTTGAATTAAACAGAAATCTCCTTTTTTTGTTGCAGTGATTTGATTTAAGATTGTTTTTGTTGCGGTACAGTTAATAGCTTGAAAACCCATAAGTCCTTTTGGACAGAACTTTTTTTCTTTACAAAAACACCTTTGAAAATAGTGATTGCAGAAATGAATATTTCTTTTATCATCGATTAAAAAAACATGGATCGGCATAAAATTAAACATTTGCTCCAACAAGAGTTTTTCTTGATGAATGTATTCTGCCGAAGAAATTGACATAATTCCACTCCTTAGCCAATTTTTTAAATATTCAGTAAATATTATTAAAAAAATAAATGTGTAATATACACCCTCCCTCTTTTGATTTCTGATTAATTTTTTTAAGTATGGGTCCTGCATATATGCAGAAAAAAACTGCAACGATGCACTTTTTAGGTTATGAAATCATTATATTACTAGGCTTTGTTATTGAAATTATTTAAGAAAGCCTATTATTATTATAATCATTAAATACACGGTATGTCAATAAATGGAATAAAACTCTTGTGTTTCTTCAAAGTTACTATTCTTTTATCCCTTGATATTACAATACCTTAATGAAATAAATAAATTTCACAAACAAATTAAAGGAATTTTGGCATAGTATTTGCTCTATAAATAAAGGGAATAAAATAATAATATTTTGGAGGGGAAAATATGAAGATTCTCTTAATAGGCACAGGTGGTGTCGGAGAAGCAATTGCTAAGATTACGAAAAAATATGATCCAAATGCAGAGTGGATGACAAAAATGGTTTTAGCTAATTTGAATATTGAAAAAGCAAATGAATTAGCTTCAAAACTTAATGATGCAGAAAGATATCCTGTAGAATATTTGGATGCTACAAATAAGGAGGCTATAAAATCTCTAGCAAAGAAATATGATATAGATGTAATTATGAATTGCTGTGATCCTACACTAAATGAAAGTATTTTTGATGCTGCATTAGAGTGTGACTGCAATTATGTAGACATGGCTATGACCTTATCAATACAACATCCGACAGACCCCTATAATCAATCCTATATTAAGCTTGGGGACTATCAATTTGCTAAAGGAGAAGAGTGGAAAAACAAAGGCAAACTGGCCCTTGTTGGAAGTGGAGCAGATCCAGGAATGTCAGATGTATTTGCTCGATATGCTGAAAAGCATTTATTTGATGAAATAGAAGAAATTGGTGTTAGGGATGGCGGTAATTTAGAAACTGAGGGACATTCGGTTTCCTTTGGATTTTCCATCTGGACAACTATTGAAGAGTGTTTAAATCCCCCATTAATCTGGGAAAGGGAAAAGGGCTGGTATGCAGTAGAACCATTCTTTGAACCGGAAATATTTCATTTTCCAGAAGGAATTGGAGATGTTGAGATAGTAAATGTTGAACATGAAGAGGTATCCCTTATACCTAGATACATAGATAAAGGACTTAAGAAAGTAACCTTTAAATATGGACTCGGCAGAGATTTTATACAGGCACTAAAATATTTACAAGCACTAAACCTTGATAGAAAAGATATAGAGATAGAAGTAGGAGGGGAGAAAATATCTCCAAGAAGTTTTGTAGCAAAGGCAGCTCCTAATCCTGCCACCCTAGGAGAAAAAATGACGGGTAAAACCTGTGTAGGAACATGGATAAAAGGTAAAAAGGATGGATTAGAACGACAAGTATACCTATATCAGGCTACTGATAACCAGGAAGTCATGAAAAGAATAGGGTCACAGGCAGTTGTGACACAAACCGCTTATCCTACAGTTATTATGCTGGAATTATTAGCAAAAGGAATTTGGTCTGGAGCAGGAGTAGAGTCACCAGAAGCCTTTGATCCCGATCCTTTCGTAGAAAGAATGGAGGCCTATGACTTTATAGGGGGCTTGATGGAAATGGAATCAGAATATTTACAGACAATAGAAAGAGATAAGATAAAAGAACCCTTATTAAAAGTCGTTACAGCTGAATAAATCTCTAAATATCAATATAAAAACCACCTAAATTTAGGTGGTTTTTATATTGATATTTAGAGTGATCATACTATAAGTATATAGATATATATAACTCGTTAATCATTTTTTGCCAAGTATTTCTTTGCATTTTTTGACCAATAAAACAGAGGTGTATTTTCCATACTGTTGCCATCAGCATCTACAATTGGTTTAGGTGGATCGGATTTAGCTGTTAATAGAGAGACTACAACTAATGTAACAGCACTAACGATAAAAGCAGGTATAACAGCAATGTAGAGGGCATCCCAAATAGCCTCCTCCATCCAGGGCTCACCCTTTACAAGCATACCAGTATTTGCCACTTTTGTATGGGGAAAAGCGTAAAGAAAAAATAGGATCCAAGATATTGTACCTGTAATAAAGGACCAAACTGATCCAGTATGATTTGCCTTCTTCCAGAACAACCCCCCAAAGTATGCTACCGTTACAGTAGGCAATAATACTGCTCCAGCAAAAACAATGAGCTTGTAAACTGTACCGAAAAACAGACCAATAGCCATGGCTCCTAGACCTACGATAGGGACGGAGATTCTAATTGCCTTTAAAGTATCTTTCTTAGTAGCATTGGGTTTAAAGTACCGATAGATATTATGACCCATCAAAGTAGCATCCACTAGAATATTTTCACCACATGTACTAACGATAACTGCAGCCATTGCTAGAACAAACAGTACGCCCCCCCAGCTTGGCAGGAAGTGACTTGTTGCCCATAGCAATAGGTATTCGGCATTATCTGGTCTTACCCTTATCCCCCAAGTGTATAGGGCGATACCAATCGTAGCAGGAATTAAACCTAAAAACAAATATAAAACACCACTTGTTAAGAAGCCATAGGTAGCGGTTTTTTCATCCTTAGCAGCTAAAATCCTTTGGGTCAATGTAGTACAGTTGGTATCCCCCAAGCCCACACCAAGCCAAGCACCAAGATACAATAAAATCCCAAAAGGACCGGTATACCATAAAAATCCTCTTTCTCCTGATACGGGGGTCATTGCAAAGGCTGGAAGATCATCGTAGACGGTTGCTGTTTCTACAAAGTTACTCCATCCCCCAACGCCATTTATAACAGCGGGGAATAACACCAGTAGACCAGCGATAATCAGTATTAGAGCAAAGGCATCTAGCCGAGACAGTGCCCATAGACCACCAGCATAGGTTACCATGATGATGGCAATGGTGGCGATGACAATGGAAACCTGAAGGGAGAATCCGGTTGTCATGAAGATAATAATGCCTAGAGCAACTAATTGTCCTGCTATCCAGCTGAAGCCTGCGATTAACTGCATAATCATATAGATAACTGCCATTTTTCTTCCTAATCTTGATTCAAAGAAATCAACCATAGTGGTATACTGGGCTCTTCGCAATCGATAGGCCAAGAAAAATCCAATGATAAGTAGCGTTAAAAAAGGTGACCATGGATCAAAAATAACCCCCTGCATACCATAAAGATAGGCGGCGCCTGTTGCACCCATTAAAGCCCCAGCACATATCCAAGTAGCAGTAACTGACGCTACCAAATAGGGAAAGGTTAAGCCTCTACCAGCTAAAGCATGATCATCAGAATCATTAATTTTTTTAGAGTAATATATCCCCACAAGGACAATTCCAATAATATAGACAACTAAAAAAATCAATATAATGTTTGCATAGCCTTCAAATAAAATAACATCACCCAAAATTACATTCCCCCTTTTATTTAGACTCTGTTAAAGATAAATGTTGATATTTTCTATTGCAGTATACACCTTATGTTCTATAGGGAAGGGATGAAGCGCTTTCCCTAGAATTCACTTAAAATCAACACTGGTATTTAACAGAGCCTTAGTTTGTTTGACAAAAGTCATTGTATTAAACTCCTTAACCCTCCTTTCATATAATTAATATATTAATTTTAAAAAGATTAAACAGATTTAGGTAAATAGAAAAGAATATTATGTTGAACAAGAAAATAAATAAAAAATTCTTAATATTATGAAAATGCAAAAAACGTGCCAAACATATAGGATTTACTGATTATATTGTTGGCATAGTTTTTGCAATTGTAATTAGATAGCTTACAAGAATGCCCAAAAAATATTATTTTAAAAGGAGGCGTTAAAATGAATCATTGGAAACCTGGACAGTTTGCAAAAATATTATTAGCTCTTATGTTAATAGTAGCTCTATTGGTTTTAACAGGCTGTGGAGGAGGTACAGGAGATACTACAGCACCATCAGAAGAATCTCAAGAGGAAGTCGTCGATAGAGATGACGATGAAGATGTCGATAGGAAAAAAGGATTTGCACATTTTGCTGATGAATGGGTGGTTCCTACAATTCAACCGCCACTGGAGTTTGTAGGCAATGATGGATTCGATGAACAAATACTATGCTCTACAGGACCTACCATCGTTACGATTAGTCCAGAAGGAGATTTTTTAAGGAGAATAGTTTCTTCAGGAAAAGGCTACTATGATTATCCTGTTTTATCCCCTGATGGTACACGTTTTGTTGTTAATGCTGATTATCACGAGTTTATAGAGCCCTGGGAGATGATGCTTTTGGGGGATATGGATACTGGCGAATTGATTGAACTGGAAGCGGCAGGCGATTACTACTACTACCCAGCATCATGGAATCATGATGGTACAAAAGTTATTTATACTGCCTATGATGAAGATTGGTTGGCCAACATTTATTACGTAGATGTTGATACAATGGAAAGCGGTATATTTCTTGATTTAGCAGAGCTGCCAATTGATCGTGAGGTTGTAGAGACTGCAAAGCTCCATCCTAATAAAAACATTCTTTATTTTATCGCCCTACCTGAAGGTGAAGAAGATTATGGGGTCTTTAAGTATGATTTAGATGAAGGAGTCCTAGAGCAAGTATGGACGACGGAAGAAGAGTATGTGTATGACATTGCCATTTCGCCTAGAGATGATCTGTTAGCCATAAGTGCAGGTATGGGCATAACGGAAGAAGATATGTCAACAATGGGTCTATACCTAGTTTATCCAGAGGAAAATAAAGATGAATTGTTGTTCTGGGAGGAGGATGTCCAGCCTATAGGAGTTAGTTTTTCACCCTGCGGTAAATATCTAGCCTTTGATGCAGATACGCGAGTAATTGAAAACACATGGAGTATTTATATTTATGATGTCGATGGAAGAGATGGAAAATTAATTACTCGATATATTTATGATTCCCATATAGAGCCATTTTCACCAAGCTGGGGTATCATTCCCTAAAACATTATTAACATAATTTTAGCCTAAGGAAATCTGCAGGTATGCAGTTTTCAAAATGCAAACCTGCAGGTTGAAAAATTAATTTGATTTTAGATTAGATAGTTTATTATTTCTTTTGTAAATGGCTATGTTTTTCATTGTAAATTCAAATTACTTTAGAATACAATCCCTTAAAATTTAGATGCCATTAAAAGTTATCGCTAAAAACCATTTTTTATACAAAATATCCCCAGGGAGGTGAAATATTCGATAAATCAGTATTTACATGACAATCCTAGTAGATAGAGGAAAAAACAATAATAAAAAAGTTCTTTTAAAAACTAGAAAAAACTAGGAGGGTTATCAATGAAAGCATTATTAGTTGGTGTAGGAGCAGTTGGGGAAGCGATTGTCAAAATCCTAAGCAAGAGAGATACTGAAGGTAAATGGTTAGAAAAAATGGTTTTAGCTGATTACGATTTTGAAAAGGCAAAAAGCATATCAGAAGAATTACAAAATTCTAAAAGATTTCCTGCAGAATTTTTAGACGCATCAGATAAAGAGGAAATTATTAATATGATTAAAAAACATGAGGTTGATTTTGTTTTAAATGGATCACCACCATATCTTAACAATAATATTTTTGATGCAGCCTTTGAAGCTGGAGTAAAATATTTAGATATGGGTCTCTATTCTAATCCCTACCCCGCGGAGAGTTCAACAAAGGGGTATATTGAATGGATGGGAGATTATAGCTTTAAAAAAGCTAAGGAATGGGAAGAAAAAAATCTTTTAGCTATCCTAGGAGCAGGGATTGATCCTGGAGTAGCCGATGTATTTGCCAAATTTGCAGCCAAGCATATTTTTGATGAACTAGAGGAAATAGGGGTAAAGGATGGAAATAATATTACAGTGAAGGATTTAGATATAGCCTTTGGTTTTTCTATTTGGACAGTTATTGATGAAGTGCTGAATCCTCCAGTAGTATGGGAACGAGATAAAGGTTGGTATACAGTAGAACCTTTCTCAGGCATAGAAACCTTTGATTTTCCAGAGGGAATAGGCCCTCAAAAATTGATCAATTGTGAACATGAGGAAGTAGTATTTATACCTAAGTATATTGATAAAGGTTTAAAAAAGGTTAGCTTTAAAATAGGCTTGGGAGATGAAATGATTCAAGCACTAAAGGTAATTCGAGGATTAGGAATGGATAAAAAAGAAAAGTATATAGTAGATGGAGTGGAGGTTTCACCAAGGGATGTAGTAGCTTCCATCGCTCCTAGCCCTGCTGAACTCAGGGATAAAATGGAAGGGAAAATGTGTGTTGGAATTCATGTAAAAGGTAAGAAGGATGGGAAAAAACGAGAGATTTTTATGTATCAATATCTAGATCATAAAGACGCAATGGAACGAGTAGGATGTCAGGTAGTAGTAACTCAGACGGCTTTTGGAGCTTGCATTGCTACTGAATTGGTTGCAAAAGAAATATGGCAGGGTAAAGGTGTTCACTGCCCTGAGTACTTTGAACCAGAGCCCTTCTTAAAATTGATGCAGGAATATGAATATCCCTTTAGGATTTTAGAAATGGACTCTGAATACAAAAAGAGTCGAGATGAATTTGAGTTAAACCAAATTCTTGATGAGGTGGCAATCTCTAAAGAATAATTCTTTATGATAATTAGTAGGTAAATTTCCCCCCTGCTAATTATAGCTTCCTATGCAGCTAAGAGAGTGCATAGGAAGTTTTATTTTTTGAAGAAAATAATTGACAATTTAGACAAATGTTTAAATGTTTGATATGATAAAAGGAAATAAGTTGTATAAAGGTGATAATGATGGTAAAGGATTCAAGGAAGCTGGAGGCAGCACTACATAAGACACAAAAAGAAGTAAGAATGCTTAATGAAATTATAGAAAATCTTAGTGATGGAATTTATATTACTGATGGTGAAGGTAATACTTTAAGGGTGAACAGAACCTATGAAAAAATGGCAGGATTAAAGGGTGAAGAGCTTATGGGAAAAAATATGAAGGATTTGGTAGAGGAAGGATATTTTTCCCAATCTGCCACCCTACAGGTATTGAAGCTAAAGACCCCTGCTACTGTTATGTATACCGTCAAAACAGGCAAAAGACTTTTGGCTAAAGGGGTACCTGTTTTTGATAAAAATGACAGGATTAAAATGATTGTTAACAACGTATGGGATTTAACTGCCATCTATAACCTAGAAAGTGAAACAATTGCCACTAAAACAAAGCTTCAAGAGGAGGAAGGAAACTTTATTTTCCATAGTGAAGCTATGGATAAGGTGGTGGAGCTGGCTAGAAAAGCTTCGAAGGTAAATTCCAATATTTTAATACTAGGGGAATCTGGGGTAGGAAAAGATGTTATCGCCAAACTTATCCACAATGCTAGTAATTATAAAGGAGACTATATTAAGATAAACTGTGCCGCTATTCCAGAGCATTTATTAGAAAGTGAACTTTTTGGCTATGAGGAGGGGTCCTTTACTGGAGCTAAAAAGGAAGGGAAGCCTGGTATGTTTGAGTTGGCCCATAGGGGGACTATATTTTTAGATGAAATTGCAGAGATTCCTATACATTTACAGGCAAAGCTACTAAGGGTGATACAGGAAAAGGAAGTTATACGAATTGGAGGTACGAAACAGATAGATGTTGATGCAAGAATAATTGCTGCCACCAATCGAGAACTTGAAATAATGGTAAGGGAAGGGAAATTTAGGGAGGATTTATATTATCGATTGAATGTTGTTCCCATTAGGATACCACCATTACGACAAAGAAAAGAGGACATCATTCCTTTAGTCCATTATTTTACTAAACTGTTTAATAAAAAATATCATTTTCACAAGAGCTTTTCTAAAGAGACACTAGAAATATTTTACCACTATAAATGGCATGGAAATGTAAGGGAATTACAAAACATCATAGAACGTCTTGTTGTTGTAACTGATAAAGACCTAATCATTAAGGTTGATGTAGAAGGAATTCTTAATCTACAATATGATCATGATAATATTACTGCAGAGGATCAATTAAAGGATGCTGTTAAAAAGCTGGAAAGTAAGCTTATCAAGGAGGCTTTAAAAAATCATAAGTCCACAAGAAAAGCCGCTAAAAAACTAGGTATAGATCAGTCCACACTGGTGCGGAAGATTAAGAAGTATGGGATAAAATACGATGAAATATCACATCAAAACGATGCGTTTTAACATCGATAAACCCTAGGTATAACGCCATTATATTATTACTAACTAATACTGATGCAAAAATACATCTATGCAAAGAAAAAAATATTTTTATAGTAGGAGGAATTTCTTATAGATTTAAGTAATTGCAATAGAAACGCCATTTGTGAAGATTGATTTATAGGAACAAGAAAGTTGGCATAAATATTGCAATTTTTAAATAACAACTAATTATAAAGGAGGCAATGATATGAGTAAAATAGTAGAATTAGAAAAAGCATTGGAACATATAAAAGATGGAATGACAGTAATGATTGCTGGATTCATGGGGATAGGTACTCCAGAAACCCTTGTAGATGGGTTGATAGAAAAAGGAGTAAAGGACTTGTTTGTTATTTGTACAGACACAGCTAGACCCGAAACAGGTATCGGTAAATTAATCGTAAACGATAGGGTGAAAAAGTTAATCGCTTCTCATATAGGGACCAATCCAGTAACTGGACAAAAAATGAATGCTGGAGAAATTGATGTTACGCTAGTTCCTCAAGGAACATTGGCGGAGAGGATTAGAGCTGGTGGAGGAGGACTTGGAGGCTTCCTAACACCTACAGGTATTGGAACTGTTGTAGAAGAAGGAAAGGAAAAAATTACAGTAGATGGTAAGGAATATTTATTAGAATTACCCCTTAAAGCAGATGTTGCTTTAATTTTAGGAAGTAAGGTGGACAAAACAGGTAATGTTTGGTATAGAGGGGCTGCCAGAAACTTTAATCCTTTAATGGCTACGGCTGCTGATTTAGTCATTGTAGAGGCGGAAGAAATTGTAGAAGTGGGAGAAATTAATCCTAATGATATTGTAACTTCTGGAATTTTCGTAGACTATATTGTAAAGGGGGAAAAGTAATATGGATAGCAGAGAGAGAATTGCGAGAAGAGTTGCTAAAGAATTAAATGACGGAGATATAGTAAATCTTGGCATAGGTATGCCTACTATGGTGGCAGATTATATTGCTGATGGAGTAGAGGTTATTTTACAATCGGAAAACGGTTTCATAGGTATGGGACCAGCCCCAAAAGAAGGTGAAGAAGATAAAGATATCGTAAATGCAGGAGGAATGCCTATTACTGTTAAAAAGGGAGCTTGCTTTTTTGATAGTGCCACTTCTTTTATGATTATAAGGGGCGGCCATGTGGATGCTACTGTACTAGGAGCGCTACAGGTTGACGAAAAGGGTAATCTAGCCAACTGGATGATTCCTGGAAAAATGGTTCCTGGTATGGGGGGAGCTATGGACTTAGTAGTGGGGGCTAAAAAGGTTATCATTGCAATGGAACATACTGCAAAGGGAAGACATAAAATTTTAAAGGAGTGTACTTTACCCTTAACGGCAGTAGCTGAGGTAGACTTGATTGTGACAGAAATGGGTGTTATGGAAGTAACCGATAAAGGTTTAGTATTAAAGGAACTTGCAGAAGGTGTAACGATTGAAGAAATACAAGCTGCCACTGAAGCGGAATTAATTATTGATGAAAACTTAAAACCAATGGCTCTATAAACATAGAAAAAGCAGAGGAACCTCTGCTTTTTCTATGTTTAGTAGACTTAACTACATAAAGGGTTAAAGAAACTATTGTTAGTTGCCAAAAACATATGTTCCCACTATAATGGTAGTATGTAGTGCTTGGTCCTCCACTTTTATTTATAAAAGAGGGGATATTAGCAATACATCTAAGATAAAAGGGGGAGTGGTATGTTAGCGAGAACCCATATAGCTTTGGGTATGATGACAGCATTGTTTACAGCAGCTTATGTAGGAACCTCTTATTTTGAAGGTTCTAAGGACTTTATGACACTACTGGTGGTGATTATAGCAGCCTTGTTGCCAGATTTAGATATGGGAACCTCTTCTCTAGCAGGAAAATTTGGTATAATAAAGGCCAACCATATTCAAAGGATTTGGTTGGGAACTTTATTGATTTTGGCAACCTTAACAGTGGTATATTTAAGAGAAACCCCTATTTTTCTAGGCATATTGTTTACTCTGTTTTTGGGGGCTGTGTTTTCTAAGGATTTTGCTCAAAAAGGATATTATCTATTGAGGAATTTTGTGCAGGCCATGGTGGCCATAGGCTTTTTTGGTGCTGCCTATTACTATAAGCAACCACCCTTGATGGGAATAGGACTTATACTGATTTTATTACTTTTCAGTAAGCATAGGGGTTTATCTCATTCTATTGTATTCGTGATTATTACCTTTATCCTTGTTAAGAGTGTTAGTACATATTACGATTATAGGGACTACAGTATATTGTTTACTGTAAGTATGATTTCTCATATTTTAGGAGATATGTTTACAAAGGCAGGAGTGATGCTCCTTTATCCCTTTAATCAAAAGAGAATAAAATTTCCTTTAACCATTAAAACAGGAGGGAAGTTAGAAAATGTCGTTTTTCTTTTAGCTTGTTTTGCAGCATTTCGTTTAATTAAGCTATTATAATTCCCAGCAAAAACTGGGAATTATTTTGCTTTTGATGAATTTACCCCTCATCTTAATTCTGACCCCCGCTACTTGATTTATAACAACAAAGCCTTCATTAATATAACAGTAAAAATAGAGCCAAAAACCACATAGATTACATGAAACTTTAAAAAGGCTAAAGCAACAGCTACAACTCCCCCCATCAGACCGATGATGGGCATAGTAGCTTCCACCGTTAAAACTCCTGGGAAAATTAAAGCACCTAGAGCTGCATAAGGAATGGTTTTTAGCCATTTGTTAACCCAAGGAGGTAAATTTAACTTATCCATAATAAAAGCCGGAAGCAATCTAGGAATAAAGGTTACTATAGCCATACTTAAAATTACAATGAAGAAAGTCATACCTTCACTCACCTTTCATAAAAAAACTACCGACCAAGCCTCCGACTAGAGTAGCCATTACAATCCCCCATCCAGAAGTGAAAATTAAGCTAAAGAAGTAACAAAATCCACCACTGATAGCAGCAATTATTCCAATTTTTATATTTTCCCTTACACTGGGGATTAGTAAACCAATAAACATAGCATAAAGTCCGATGGACATGCTGGTTCCAATAGAAGGAGGAATTACCATAGATAAAAGTCCTCCTATGAAGGTGCCTATACCCCAAGAACTGTAGGAAGCTAACATGATTCCACCAATAAAATAAGAGCTTAGTTTTATGTTGTCATCCTTGGATGCCATAGAAACCATAGCAAAGGTTTCGTCTGTGATACCAAAGGATAAAACAACCTTCTCTACTAGAGACAGATGATGGAGTTTGTTCATTAAAGACATACTCATGACAAAGTGTCTAAAATTTAGAATAAAGGTTGCCAAAACAATTTCTAATCCCAAAATCCCCATTGCCATCATGTTGACTGCCATAAACTGACTGGCACCTGCATAGACGATTAATGACATTAGGACAGTATGAACTAGAGATAAGCCTGTTTGGGCTGAGATGACCCCGAAGGAAATAGCAATAGGTAAATAGCCAATGACAATAGGTAGTGCCTGTTTCATACCTTCAACAAAGGCAAACTTGCCATATAGGAGGACTTCACCCTTGTTGGAGGCTTGAGAAAAAGGGATGTTTTTATCACACATAAATATCCTCCTTTAAGTGATAATAAAATTTACAATTTTATTTAATATACCATTTAATAAAGAAAAGGACAATGTCAAATTGTATTGTAACGCTTTATTAGATATAATAAAATGAGACTTAATTTAAAGGGAGTTTTTATTTTTACTGAATTTCACTTCAAGTTATTACATAGAGTACTTAATCTCCCCTTCATCATAAGTAGCAGGCTAAAAGCAACACACTAAAGGAGACAATTATGGTAAATTTAAATAAATAAAATTGGAAGGGAGAAAATTATGTTAAAGACAATATTATTTGATTTAGATGGTACCCTGTTACCCTTAAATATGGAGGATTTTCTTAAAAAATACTTCCAAGAAATCAGTGTCAAATTCAAGGATTATTTCACTCCACAGGAACTAACAAAGCTCATATGGGAATCAACGGAGTATATGGTTAAAAATATAGATGCCAATAAAACCAACGCCGATGCTTTTTTTGAAGATTTTTATAGCAAAATCCCCTATACTGCGGATTTATTCAATCCTATGTTTGATGATTTTTATACTAATAATTTTTTGAAGGTAAAGGAAGCTACCCAGGAAAGCGAATATATAATAAAAGCAGTAGATATATTAAAAGAAAAGGGGTATGAGATGGTGGTAGCTACTAACCCATTGTTTCCTGAGAAAGCTATTTTCCATAGAATTGCATGGGCTGGATTAAATAAAGAAGACTTTACCTTTATTACAAGTTTTGAAAAAATGCATTTTTGCAAACCTCATCTTCAATTTTATGAAGAAATTTTGGGTAAAATTAATAGAGAACCAAGGGAATGTATGATGGTGGGCAATGATATAGAGGAGGATATGGTGGCAAAACAATTGGGATTAGCAACCTATTTAATTGAAGACCATAAAATTCATCGCTCCAAAGATATGAAAAATGTTGATTATACAGGAAAATACCCGGATTTTTATAGGTTTGTAATAGAATTACCATCAGTTAAATAAATTCCAACAAAAAATTACAACAAAGGTATTGGATTATAGGTTTGAAAGGTGTGGGTCTATGGGAACCTGTGGTTGTTCTAAAAAACAAATAAATGCTACACAACAATGTCCCCTATGTAAGGAAGAAGCCAAGTATATTTATTACTTAGCAGTGAGGCCTATAGTAAAGGAAAATTTACAAAGGCTGGTGCAGAAGGATAATTATTTCATCTGTAGAAACTCACAATGTGATGTCGTATTCTTTAACCAAGATGAAAATATTATTTTTTTAACACAGGATATCAATATGGCAGCAGACTTTCATGAGGTTTCAAAACCAAAAAGCCAATCCTGTAAAGAGGGATGTAAGGGATGCAATTCAAGTAAAGGGTGATGATAAATATGAAAAAAAAATCAATTTCAGTAGTAATCCTTGCTGGAGGCGGTAGTACTCGAATGGGAAGAAATAAGGCTCTGTTGCAATTAGGAAACAAAACGATGATTGAAGAAATTATTGATAAAGTCAGACCCTTATTTGATGAAATTATTGTAGTTACCAATAATCCTGAAGAATATCCTATGTTAAGGGATATACTATTTGTAAAGGATACTATAAAAACCGCACAAAAGAATTCTCTAGTAGGGATTTATACAGGTCTATTAACCAGTCAAAACCCTTATACCTTTATTATTCCTTGTGATATGCCCTTTATCAATTCTGAGCTTATTACCTATATGATCCATCAATTGGAGGAAGAGGATATCCTGATTCCCTTTGTGGAGGGACACTATCAACCATTACACGCCATATACGGAAAGAAATGTTTAGCTCCCATAAAAAAATTATTAGATAAGGAGCAATATAAAATTATTAATTTTTTTCCTGAGGTTTCAGTAAAAACCATATGTGATGAAGAAGTAACAAGATTTTCTAAAGATATGATATGTTTTTTAAATATCAATACCTATGAAAATTATTTAACCATAAAAGAAAACTGGAGTGGAATCTAAAAGATAAGAGGTGGAAAAATGTCAAAGGATTCAATGGAAATTTTAGGTGACAAAGGAAAAATAAAAATTGCTAGTGATATTGTTATGACCATAGCCCGTCATACTGCGGAAGAGGTAGAAGGGATTATCTCTATTAAGGGTGGATTACCAGGGAGTATAAGTGAACTTTTCGGCAAAAAAACCAGTAACAAAAAAGGTATAAAAATTGAAAATGAAGAAACTCAAGTAATAATCAACCTTTCTGTTGTTGTAGCATATGGGATAGTTATTCCAGAGGTTATTAAAAAAGTGCAGGAGAAGGTAAAGAGCTCTGTAGAGTCTATGACGGATATTCCAGTGTCTAGGGTCAATGTTTTTGTTCAAGATGTAAATATTACATAGCATTAAAAGATAAAAACAGGTAATTACCTGTTTTTATCTTTTAAATAGGATTAGATTTTTTAACAATCAGTATGATCATGGTGATGCTCATAGTACATCATTTTATGTTTATAGGCTTCAGCTTTATGGATGTAGGCCATATGCATGTGCATATAATACATCTTTTTCATATGTTCATAGTCATGACCCTCCATAGGCATACCAGGCATCATAGGCATACTAGGCATCATGGGCATACCAGGCATCATGGGCATATCAGGCATCATAGGCATAGCAGGCGTATGTCCTGGCATTGTAGGCATAGGCATAGCTGGTGTATGTCCTGGCATTGTAGGGTGATAGGGTCTTGGCATGCAATCTTCCATCCAAGGGTGTTTCATATTTTCTTTTTTCGTTTCCACAGAAAAACCTCCTATATTATAGATTTGTGTGTTTAATTTTCTCTCTTTGTTATAGCATATGAAACCCCTCATATTTGGAAACTTGACCATTGAAAAAATGAATAAAATCTTCCCAATAAAAAAACCACCTGTTACTTTCTACAAGTGGTTATTCTTCAAAACCTTATTTGTTGCTTTCAACGTATTCGACGATATCGCCGATATTTTTAAAACCTTCTGCTTCTTCATCAGGTATTTCTACACCAAACTCATCCTCTATTGCCATAATGATCTCCACTGCATCTAAGGAGTCAGCATTTAAATCATTTACCAATGAAGTAGCTGGTGTAATAGATTCTACATCACTGATACCTAATTGTTCTCCAATAATGCTTCTAACTTTTTCAAATGTCATAGTTTTCCCAGTTCGTTATACTCTATAACTCACTAGGAATTCACCTCCTCTAATAAGTTTTGTTGGTTTTTTATTGGTTTATACTATGTAATAACTATACCCTATATAGTATAGTCAAAAGTTTATATTTAGAATACCATAAAAGAAAAAAAAAGGGTAGATTTTATTTTAAAAATTTATGAAAGGAAATGCAAAAAAATTGGAGAAATAACAATAATAAAATTATGAAGGTTTAATAGGGAGGATTAAAATAAATGAGAGAAAAAATAATAGGTATACTAGGAGGCATGGGACCAGAAGCCACCTACGATATATTTGGAAGAATTATCAAGCTTACACAAGTGAAAAACGACAGTGACCATATTCGAGTTATTATTGATAGTAATTCAAAAATACCAGACCGTACAAAGGCAATATTGGGTAATGGAGCTAGTCCTATAAAAGAAATGATAGCTACAGCACAAAACCTACAAAAAGCTGGAGCTGATTTTGTTATTATACCCTGCATGACAGCCCATTTTTTTATTGAAGAAATACAAAAATCTATTTCTATTCCTATTATAGATGGACTAGAAGAAACCAATAGGTATATTGATAAAAATTATTGTAGTGCCAACAAAATAGGATTGTTAGCCACCACTGGAACCATTGAAGCTCAATTATTTCAAAAAAGCCTACAGGGAAAAACTGTAATTTTACCCGATAAAAAATTACAGGAGGAAGTAGTGATGGATACTATTTATGGAGAAAATGGAATAAAGGCCGGTAATACCTCTGGGGAAACCCTAAATAGACTTATAGAAGTAGTTAAAATCCTACAAAACGAGGGAGCTGAAATGATTATTGCTGGATGTACTGAGGTGGGTTTGGTAATAAAACAAAAGAATATAGATATTCCTTTAATTGATCCCCTAACAGTACTTGCTGAAAGGGCTATAATCTTAGCGAAAAATATAGAAAAGTGAATTTGTTACAGTTTGGTAAAATATTGGGAGTAGTATCCTTTAAAATTAGAATCTATTAAACACTATTGTTGATTTTCATATTCTATGAATTCTTCAATTCTGTCAGTTCCGGGTGACAATCCCTCGATATCTTGTCATAGTTTTATTTATACAATATCAACATCTATCTTTAACGTAACATAAAATTAAAACCCACACTATTATTAATTGATAATAAAAATCAATGGTACTATATATTTAATATCAATAAAAATAAGGGTTTACAAACTGTTCAATTGAGAATAAAATGGTTATATGACAGTAAGTGACCATTAGGAGGCATTAATATGAAGGTAAACCCAAAAGAAGCTTTTTTTAGTAATAAAGTTAATAGAGTTATTGTTATTACTATCATTATGAATTTATTTTTAGTAATAGCCAAAATGATAGGAGGCTACTTTGCAGGTAGCAAAGCCCTATTAGCAGATGGGCTCCACTCTGCCTCCGATGTTATTACTTCCTTAGGTGTTATTATAGGAGTAGGTATAGCTAAAAAACCAAGAGACGATGAACATCAATACGGTCACGAAAAGGTAGAGACAATTGTTACTTTTCTTCTAGCAATAGTGTTACTATACACAGGTCTAAGGATAGGTATTGTTTCAGGGTCTTCTATACTCCATAGGACCAGCATTATACCTGGAAAATTTGCATTGTATACGGCTTTGTTTTCCATTGCTGTTAAGGAAGTACAGTATCAAATTACATTTAAAGTAGGTAAAGAGATGAAAAGCAGTGCTCTTATAGCAGATGCATGGCATCATCGGTCAGACGCCCTATCATCCATAGCAGCATTTATTGGAATTGTAGGAAGTCGTGTAGGCTTTCCGATATTAGATCCTATAGCAGGGATAGTTGTTTCCTTTATTGTAATGAAGGTGGGGTTAGAAATATTTAAGGATTGCTTTCAGCAATTAATTGATGTATCTATTCACTTAAAGGATTTAGAGGGAGTAAAAAAATCGATTTTACAACAAAAAGAGGTGGAATATATCAACGATATTCGCACAAGAAGACATGGTTCAAAGGTATTTGTAGATGTGAGGGTAGCGGTAGATCCAACAATGGATATTTATAGGGGTCATTGTGTAGCGGTGGAAGTAGAATCCATCATTAAAAAAGAAGTGGAAAACGTAAAGGATGTGATTGTACACATAGATCCGTCTTCCTCTACCCAATAGAAAAATAGATAGGATAATTAAGTAGACAACGGAAAGTTTGATTTATAACTTTCCTGTTGGTCATTTATACACAGTAAAAAAGCAATCAAGAAGATTTTTATCCTCTTGATTACTTTTTTGTAGGATTTATAGTAATTATTGAGGGGCTTTGGTATAATAGCAAACAACTAAGGTATTTAAGTTCCATAAAATTACATATAATAAACTTAACAAAAACTTAACACAAAGTTAACACATTAGCTATAGAAACAGTATAATATTTATAATTGTGTATAACATTAAAAAAGAGCTTTCTAACCAAAGAAGAGGGAGGATATTGATGGAGATACTGTTTGGAGTGCTGGGAGGTTTAGGTTTATTTTTATATGGAATGAACGTTATGAGTAATGGACTGCAAAAGGCTGCCGGAGACAAGTTGAAGTCTATTATTGGCCTGTTAACAACTAATCGGTTTATGGCAGTTGTTGTAGGTGCAGTTGTTACAGCTATTGTACAGAGTAGTAGTGCTTCTACTGTTATGGTGGTAGGTTTTGTAAATGCTGGAATGATGAAGCTAACCCAAGCTGTTGGTGTTATTATGGGAGCAAATATTGGAACTACCATTACAGCTCAAATCATCACCTTTAAAATCGAAAAATATGCACCTATTATTGTTGGACTTGCTGTAGCTGTATGGTTATTTGCTAAAAATAGAAAGATAAAGCAATTGGCGGAGGCTTTTATAGGCTTTGGAATATTATTTATTGGACTGAAGTTTATGGGAGATGCCTTGAGACCTTTAAGGGAGTATGAGGCCTTTAGGCATATGCTGATCAGCTTTGGGGAGAATCAATTTTTAGGAATATTTGCAGGATTTATTATTACCGTAGCAGTACAAAGTAGTAGTGCCTCTACAGGTATATTATTGGCCTTAGCTATAGAGGGACTTATTCCTATAACCTCTGGTTTACCTATTTTATTTGGGATTAATATGGGGACAACTGTGACTGCTATGTTATCCAGTATAGGAGCCAGCAATACGGCAAAGAGGGCAGCTGCCTTCCACTTCCTCTTTAATTTAGTGGGAACCGTTATATTTATTGCTTTTCTTCAAGGACCAACCTACAGGCTCATTACTTACTTAGATCCTGTACATGTACCACGACAAATAGCCAATGCCCATACTTTCTTTAACATAACAACTACGTTGATGCTGTTACCGTTTTCGGGGATACTTGTAAAGATGGCTAAAAAAATTGTGCCTGGAGAAGAAGAGACAACCCATGGTGTCAAATATATAGACAACCGTATTTTAAATACCCCCTCTATTGCTACCGCCAGCGCCATTAGGGAAACACTACACATGGGTAAAGTAGCAAGGGAGTCTTTTAAGAATGCCTTTGATGGCTTTGTTAATAACGATCAAAATAAAATAGATGAAAGCTTTAAGCTTGAGAAGGTAGTGAACGAGTTAGAAAGGGAGATGTCGGCCTATTTAGTAAGCTTGTCCAATACCAATGTTTCTCAGGATAATCGAGAAACTGTTAATGGTCTATTCAATACTATCAATGATATTGAAAGGGTAGGAGATCATGCAGAAAACATTGCAGAGCTAGCCCAATATAAGATAGATAATCAATTATCCTTTTCTGATACGGCTATACAAGAGTTAAAAGAAATTGCAGAAACCACCATGGAGGCCTACAGCAATGCTTTAACTGCTATGAAAACCTTAGATGCCAGTTTAGCTATGAAGGTGGTAGAGATAGAAGAACAGGTGGATTTCATGGAAAGAACATTAAGAGCAAATCATATAGAAAGATTAAACAAACAATTATGTGTACCTACTTCAGGGGTTATTTTTCTAGATATAATTAGCAATCTAGAGAGAATAGCAGATCACTCATCTAATATTGCCATGGCTGTATTGGATAAAGCAAAAAATAAAAGATAAGCCATAGCGAATTCAAAACCACCCTTTATAAATATTATTTATAAAGGGTGGTTTTTGTTTGCTCAAAAATAGAAAAAAATAGAAATTTATTTATAGATGACAACAAAATTGAATATTTAGAAGACGAAGGGATAAAATAAAAATAGTTTAATTGGAAGGGGTACGTTATGGCAAAAGAAGAAAATGTCCAATTAGTAATCATTGGTGGTGGAGAAGATAAAGGAACTGATAAAGAAATATTAAAGAAAGTTGTTGAGTTATCTGGAAAACACAAAGCTAATATTGCGGTAATTACCACTGCCACCAATTATCCTCTAGAAGTAGGGGAGGAGTATAAAAGAATTTTTTATGACTTAGGTGTTGATAAAGTAGACACCATCAATATTTTAAGTAGAAAAGAAGCCAATCAAAAACAAGTATTAAGAAGTCTAGATGATGTAGACTGTGTTTTTTTTGTAGGGGGTGACCAATTAAGGATATCCAGTATACTGGGGGGAACAGCGTTTCATAACTATATACAAAACCGACTGGAGGAAGGCTTGATTGTGGCAGGAACCAGTGCTGGTGCCTCAATGATGAGTGAAGTCATGGTGGTGGAGGGTGATGAAGAAGATGCCCCAAGAAAATGCACTGTAAAATTGGCTCCAGGAATGGGATTTTTAAAAGGGGTTATTATTGACCAACACTTCAACCAAAGGGGAAGAATAGGGAGATTGTTAGGGGCTGTAGCACAAAATCCCTACACTCTTGGAATAGGAATTGATGAAGATACAGCGATTATCATCACCGGTGAAAAGGAGATAAGAGTGATTGGATCTGGTGTGATTACGATTGTTGATGGAAAAAATATAGGGTACACCAACATTTCTGAGCAATATCCTGATGAGCCCTTAGCCATTACCAATGTTAATGTTCATATTTTACCAACAGGTTATAGATATAGTTTAATAAATAGAATTGCAATCATCAATGAAGGGCTGACAAAAGAAAAAGAGGAGGACCATAAATGAAACTATTGAGAGTACAGGTATATACTGGCAGAAATATATATGCTCATTTTCCTATTGTTAGAGTAGACGTAGAATTAGGAGAATATGTAGATATACCTACATGTGACATAGAAGGATTTAATGAGGGACTTATCGGATTATTACCTGGTTTAAGAGAACATAAATGTAGTAATGGGCTTCAAGGAGGATTTGTAAAACGGTTAGAAAGAGGCACCTATCTAGCCCATGTAATGGAACATATAGCTTTAGAACTTCAAAAACAACTGGGGTATGACTTGAAGTATGGAAAAGCAAGGTATTTAGAAGGTGACTCTATTTATTATATTGTGTACGAATACAAAGATGAAATAGCAGGCTTACATGCAGGAAAATTAGCCTTTGATATTATACAGAGTTTATTAAAAAGAGAAAAATTAGATTTATCGGAAAGATTACAGGTTATAACATCTGCAATTGTTAAAAATCAATTAGGACCCAGCACTGCTGCTATTATAGAAGAAGCAAAAAAAAGAAGAATTCCTGTCACACGAATTGGGGGCAATAGTTTACTACAGTTGGGTTATGGAAGGTATGGTGAAAAAATTCAAGCTACTATTACTGAACATACCAGTTGTATCGCAGTAGATACTGCTGGTGATAAAGAATTAACTAATTCTATATTGAGAAATTATGGCATTCCAGTTCCAGAAGGCCAAGGTGTAGAAACCTATGGGGAAGCAAGGGCTGTTATTAAGAAAATTGGTTTTCCAGTAGTGATTAAGCCTTATAATGGCAACCAAGGAAAAGGGGTATCTTTAAACCTCACTTCTTTAAAGGAAGTAAAAAAAGCCTTTATAATTGCAAAAAAACATAGTAATCGTGTATTGTTAGAGAAATATATCCCTGGAAAGCATTATCGCATTGCAATAGTAGGGGAAAAAATGGTTGCCGCATCAGAACGTATTGCAGCCCATGTTATTGGTAATGGAATAAACACAATTAAAGAATTAATTGATATGGAGAATCAGAACCCTGTAAGGGGGGAAGGACATGAAAAGCCTTTAACAAAAATAAAAATTGATGATGTAATGATGCTGTTGTTATCCAAAACAGGAAGGACTTTAAATAATATACCAAATAAAGGAGAAATCATATATTTAAGGGAAAATGATAACTTAAGTACAGGAGGAACAGCTATTGATGTGACAGATAAAGTTCATCCAGACAATGAAAGAATGGCAATCCATGCTGCTAGAACCATAGGCTTAGATGTAGCAGGGGTCGACATAACTACACAAGACATAGGAAGATCTATGGTAACAGATAGGGGAGCTATTATAGAAATCAATGCCTGCCCTGGTATTAGAATGCACCATTATCCTTCAAAGGGTAAAAGTAGAAATGTAGCAAAGGCAATTGTAGATAATCTATTTCCAGAAGGCGAAAAGTATACGATACCCATCATTTCAGTAACTGGAACCAATGGTAAAACGACTACAACTAGAATGCTGGGAAAAATTTTTAGAGAAACTGGCTTGACGGTAGGCATGACTACTACTGGAGGTGTTTATATACAGGATGAGGAGATAGTAAAGGGTGACACAACCGGCCCCCAAAGTGCCCAAACCGTCCTAATGGACAAAAGGGTAGAGTTTGGCGTCTTAGAAACTGCTAGAGGAGGCATTGTAAATAAAGGTTTAGGATATGATTTAGCTGATATAGGTATTATTACCAATATAGGAGATGATCATTTAGGCATAGATGGTATTAATACCCTAGAGGAAATGGCAGATGTAAAGGCTTTAGTAGTTGAAGCTGTAAAAAAAGAGGGTTATGCTATTCTTAATGCAGATGATCTTTACACCCCTAGAATCGCTGAAAGAGTAAGGTGTAATATCATTTATTTTGCCAAAGATATAGCCAATGAAACTATAAAGCATCATATGGCCTGTGGGGGAAAGGCTGTTTATTTAAAGAAAAAAACCATTTGTATTTATGATGGAATAAAGGAAATACCTGTAATTAAAATAGATGAAATACCCGCCACCTTTGGAGGAGTATTGGAGCATAATATAGAAAACAGTATGGCAGCCATAGCTGGAGCCCATGGGTGTGGTGTAGAGCCGAAGGTTATATACAATGCTCTAAGTCAATTTTATACAGATACTATTAACAATCCTGGTAGATTCAATGTCTTTGATGTGAAAAACTTTAAAGTTGTTATTGATTATGGTCATAATATTGATGGGTATATGAAGGTACTAGAAGGATTAAAAAAAATGAAGGCTGGTAAGCTAGTAGGTATAATAGGTGTACCGGGTGATAGAACCGATATAAGTATTTTGAAGGTAGGGGAAATCTCTGGACAATATTTTGACTATGTTTATATTAAAGAAGATAAGGATTTAAGAGGAAGGAAACCTGGAGAAGTGGCAAACATCATGAAAAAAGGATGTAGCTTAGGTGGTCTCAATGAAAATGCAATGGAGATTGAACTGTGTGAAATTAAAGCCCTGAATAAAGCTATGGAAACTGCAGAGGCTGGAGATATTATTATCGTCTTCTTCGAAGAATATCAACCTCTTGTCCAAGCTATAGAAGCTTATAAAAAGAAAGGAAACATGAATACTTCTAAGCTGATAAAATTAAAAAGAACCAGCAATATAGCAAATGTTAGCCCCTAAATAGGGGCTCATTTTCTTTAGGAAAAACTATAGTTGTAATAATTTCTTAAATTATATATTATATTAAATAAAGATTTATTACAGATTTTGGCTATATATCTGTAAATTTTCAGAGAGAAGGGGTTATCATGAAAAATATTGCTGCATTTTTTGATGTGGATGGAACCCTCTATAGGGATTCCTTAATGGTAGAACACTTTAAACGATTGATTAAATACGAAGTAATAGATCCTAGCATTTGGCACAATGTTGCAAAAAAAACCTTCCATAATTGGGATAAAAGACAGGGAAATTATGAGGATTATTTATTGGATGTAGCAGAAATTTATTTAAATTCTATGAAGGGTCAAAATAAGAACCATATTGAATTTATAACCAATCAAGTCATTAATATAAAGGGGGATAGGGTATATCGCTTTACCAGAGATCGAATAGAGTGGCACAAAGCGCAGGGACATAAGGTTATATTTATATCTGGAAGTCCAGATTATTTGGTGTCAAAAATGGCTGAAAAACATGGTGTTACCGATTATAGGGGAACTAGGTATGAAGTAAATGAAAGCAATCACTTTACTGGAGAAATATTACAAATGTGGGATTCCGATAGTAAGCATCAAGCTATCTTGGAATTTGTAGAGAAATATGATATAGATTTAGACAAAAGCTATTCCTATGGAGATACTAATGGAGACTTTTCTATGCTAAAATTGGTGGGTAATCCTATAGCCATTAATCCTGCAAAGGAACTGGTTTTAAATATTAAAGGTGATGAAGAGTTGAGGAAAAAGGTTACCATCATTATAGAAAGAAAAGATGTAATTTATCAGTTAAGGGCAGATGTGGAGATACTATGATAAAAATAATGTAGGTTGCTTTTAGCAGGTTAAGGCTAAGGTTGAGGTGAAGAAGAAAAAATTTTTGGGCAGACGATAGAGGGCAGGTAAATACAAAAGGAGTAGTAGAGGTGTTAAAAGCTCTACTACTCCTTTTGTCTAGTTAATTTGCATATTGATAGGCTTCGTTCATTAGAGATATTTTATCCTTTACGTCGGATGTAGTATACACAAGTTTTTCTTTGGTAACAAAAATCCCCTCTACACCAGGAAGAGCTTCTATAAATTTAAGGCCTTCCTCTAGTCCCATAACAAAGGCTGTAGTAGATAAAATATCGGCTTCTAAAGCGGTTTTAGCTACAATAGTAACACTGGCTAAGTTGTTATCAGTAGGATATCCTGTAGCAGGGTTTATAATATGATGATAGTGTCGACCTGTTTTAGGATCTATAAAATACCTTTGATAGTCTCCAGAGGTAACGATAGAACCCTCGGTTAATTCAATCCCTGCCATAACGGTATTTGTGCCTATTTCGGGGGTTTGAATCCCGATTTTCCAAGGAGTACCATCAGGCTTTGGACCAAGAACATAAATGTCTCCTCCTAAATCCACAAAACCACTATTAAAACCAGAGTTCTGTAAAATATTGGCAGCTTCATCTACAGCATAACCCTTAGCAATTCCACCTAAATCTATGGTCATATTAGGATCTTTGATAAATATTTTACTATCTTTGAACTCTAAATTCCTTAAATCCACATGATTTTTGGCTTCTTCTATCTCTGCTTCTGTAGGAATTTTAGGAGTATCATCGGCAGTGACTTTACTAATTCCCCATAAATCCAATAAAGCTCCTAAGCCGATACTAAAGGTACCATTGGTTACCTCGTAATAATCTAAAGCTTTATGAATTACCTTTAATGTCTCTGGAGATACTTCTACAGCCTCAACTCCAGCATTTGCATTAAGACGATAGATGTCACTGTTCTCTATGGTTGTACTCATTGTATTTTCAATATCGGTGATACGACCATATGCAGAAGTAAGGGCTTCATTACCCTTTTTTGGAGAAGAACTATATATCTGAATGTTACCTAAGGTACCTAAAACAAATTTGGTCTCTCTTAGTAGTTCAGGAGTACTGTCACTACAAGCTGTCAATAACAAAACTAAAGCTATCAGTAATATAAATAGTTTTTCTTTATAATTTATAAATTTTCTAATGATAAACACCTCTCCTTCAATATCCATAATTATAGCAAGGCTAAAATAAAATGTAAAGGCTACAAAAAGCTGTTCCTTGCTACTAAGTAAAATCTTACATTATAAACCCTGGGGTTTCAAAATGCTTATTTCGATAATTTATATTATTAGATAAAAAATATTTGTTACCAATGATTAAAAAAATCTATTGAATTTAATTATCGTTTGTTATATAATTAACTTACAAATAAAAAATACATATAAAATATTGAAGGGAGAAATAAAAATGAAAAAAGTGTTAGTATTACTTTTAGCCATGATGATGATAATCAGTTTAATTGGTTGTTCAACTCAAACATCAGCTGATCCAGAACCAGGTGATGAGACGGGAGAGGTAGTAGAAAACAAATATGTAGATGGTACCTATGTAGGATTTGATAACGCTGGAGAAAAAAGCTATAGTAAAGCAATTGTAACAATAGAAAATGATAGAATTGTAGGGTTAGAATTAATTGGGCTTACAGATATGGGGGAAGTGAAGGGTGAAGCTTATCCATACGAGACTTTCCATCAAGCAAAGGCAGCTTTAACAGAAGCCTTCATAGCTGCTAATGGAACAGAAGGTGTAGATGTATTTACTGGAGCTACAAGTTCCTACAATGGTTGGAAGCTTGCCCTAGAAAGAGCTCTTGAAAAAGCTTTAGTTGAGCCTGCCAGTGACAATGTATACTTTGATGGTACATTCCATGGGGCTACTGAGTTAGGTGAAAGAGGACGTAAACTAGCATGGGTAACCATTGAAAACGATACAATCGTTGACGTTGTAGTAAAAGAAACAAGATTTGTAGATGATAAAGAAGTATTCAAAGATGAAGAATATACTTTTGAAATCTTCCATGAAGCAGCAGAAGAAATGCCATTGAGATTTATTGAAGCGAATGGAACAGATGTAGAAATTTATACCGGAGCTACAAGCTCAAGCACTGGATGGATTGAAGCTGTTGAAAGAGCCCTAGAAAATGCACAAAGATAATAGATTATAAATACAAAAACCTCTGATTCTTAAGATGAATCGGAGGTTTTTTGCTAAAAATAGTCCTTTGCATAAACGAAGGCCTTGTGTCCAGTTTTAAGATGATGTTTTACCTCTAGTAGAACATCAAAGCCATTTTTTCTATACACATTTCTACCAGCCAAATTTTCCTCGTCAATGACGATAAAAACCCTTCTTAAAGGATACCCTTTTTTTCTATAATAATTTTCAATATCCTCTATACAAAGGAGAAGTAAAGTATTGCCGTAGCCTTTACGCCGATTTTTTTTATTAGGTATAGACATTTGAAAGATTTCTACTAACCCTGAGGTAATTCCCTCCTTCATGGTCCATGTTATAGCTCCAATATTTTCTTCATCCTTATAAATCATTAGACTGCGATGAACCTCAGTACATGCTATGGCATACCTTTCAGCTAAATCCTGTTCCTTTCCATAATACTTTAAATAATCCTCTATAAAATAAGTTTTATCTTCTTTAGAAGCTAAGCGATACTGTAGCATAGAAATCCCTCCTTGTTGATAGTTCATACCCATATAGTGACAAAAGAACCTCTTTTTTATTCTAAAAGTATTGTAAATTCTTTAATTATCATTTTATTACACCATAATCATCGTAGCATTGTCAACTATTAGAAGGATTTAACGTATTATGGAGTAAGGAGGTATGTCGGATGAAAATAGCCAGTAGATATTTGCGACTTTTAGAGCCCTATATGTTTGGACCCGATGTGATGCATGTGGAGGAGAGGTTAACTACACTAGGTTTTTATGAAAATACCATAGATGGTATCTATGATGAACAACTATATGAATCTGTTAGAGCTTATCAAGGAGATTTTGGACTAACCCCTGATGGGATTGTAGGCCCAGATACATGGAATGCCATTGGATTAGATCCTGAAAAAAAATATCCCCTTCCAGAAGAAGGATATTCTATAGAAATTGATTTGGAGCAGAAAGTCCTTACCTTAAAGCAATTCTCAGAAACCATAGCAACCTATCCAGTAGCTGTCGGTAAACCATCTACACCTACTCCCGTAGGAGATTGGCAGATTATACAAAAAACCAGAAATCCAGGAGGAGCTTTTGGTACCCGATGGATGCGAATGAATGTTCCATGGGGAGGGTATGGTATTCATGGAACAAATGCTCCAGAATCTATAGGAACAGCTGCTAGTCATGGATGTGTTAGGATGTTTAATGAGGATGTTAATGGGCTTTATGATATTGTACCTTTAGGTACACCTGTAAAAATCACTGGGGAAGTTTTTACAGGAAGAGTATTGGCAATTGGCATAGATCCAGGTCCAGATGTGTTTCAAGTGAAAACCATCTTAACTGAATTAGGATATTATGATGGAGAAATAGATGGAATTTATAATGAAGAGACAGCGGAAGCTGTGAGGAATTTCCAAAAGGATTTTAATTTAGTGGCAGATGGTACAGTGGGGGTAGACACCTACGATGAACTACAATTAGCTAGAGATCAGTATTTAGAGGATAGAGAGCCATAAAAAACACGGGAGAGTTACAAAAAATCATAAATTTTTGTAATTCTCCTCTTATTTCTCCCCCAAATTTTATTTTCTATGGTAAAATATAAGAAAGTTTTATAGTAGTATTTACACAAGGAGGTTGGGAATGGAGCTAATCAAAGGGAAAAAAATGCTACTTGATAGGATTAACAAGTGTTTTTTTGAAACAATAGGTGTAGACGAAATTTTATTTTATGGTATTATAGATAAAGAGATTATTCATATGGTAATAGAAAAGGTTGCCCAAATGGACCAGGATGTTACTTTTAAAATTATTATTCCCAATTTACAGGACTTTGGATTGATTAACTGGTTTAGAAGTCACCAGAATCTCCATAACAATTATCAAATTAGAACCAATTCTAAATGTAGTAATCAGTACATTGTTATAGGAGATATGTTGATTTTCATATCAGGTACATCACCTAAAAAATATAACTTTATAGATGATGGGTTTCTTTGCATGATTGATAAAAAATCTAGTGAAAGCAATTTAAACCTAAGGGAAATATTTTTAGAAAAGTGGGGGGGCAGCTATGACTTATATTTATAATCTCATCGTCTAGTGTAGGAACCATAAATAACATATAAAGTTTCAAGAGAATCTACCTTGTTAATACCTCTGGCCGTCTGCCAGAGGAATTTATAATTGAAGATTCTTTTATTTTAATTATGGAATTGTTCACCCAGAAAGGAAGGAAAAAATGCGTATTATTATTGTTGGAGCTGGGAAGTTAGGCTATAAATTGGCAGAATCTCTGTCCCAAGAAGAAAATGATGTTATTGTTATAGACATTGATAGCGAGGTTTTAGAAAGGGTTAATGAAAATCTAGATGTATTGACCATAAAGGCCAATGGCGCCCAGTTGCAAGCCCTAGAGCAGTTGCATATAAATAATTGCGATTTAATTATTGCGGTTACTGGCAGTGATGAAACCAATATTTTAGTTAGTGTTACAGCAAAAAAAATAGGATGTAAAAAGGCTATAGCTAGAATAAGAAATCCTGAGTATGCCAACCAAGTGGATTTCATCAAGAGTCAAATGGGAATTGATTATATTGTTAATCCCGAGCTGGCAACCGCCAAGGAGATAGCCAAGGTCCTCTTAAAAAATCAAGGTATTTATATGGAGGATTTTGCTAAAGGAAAGGTAGCTATGGTGGATTTTAGAGTGGAAAATTTGCTATGGGTAGCCGGCAAAAAAATAAAAGACCTAAATATGACGGGTCCCCTATTGGTGGTGGCTATAGCTAGAAATGGGGAAATGATCATTCCTTATGGGGATACAGAAATATTATCAACTGATACCATCTATGTGATGGGACAAAAAGAAAGTATCAATGAATTTTCAAAGATCCATGGAGCTCCAACTGAAACCAAACCTGTAAAAAAGGTTATGATTTTAGGGGGAGGAAAGTCAGCTTACTATTTGGCCAATAAATTAACCTATAATGGTGTAGATATAAAAATTATCGAACAGGACAAGGAGAGGTGTAAGGCTTTAGCAGAATGTCTTAGCAGTGGCTTGGTGATTCATGGGGATGGGACAGATATTAATCTGTTGGTAGAAGAAAACATTTCTGATATGGATGCCTTTGTTGCACTTACGGGATTTGATGAAGACAATCTTTTAATTACCCTCTTAGCCAAACAGTATCGTGTCAATAAAGTCATTGCTAAGGTCAGTCGACCAAACTATATACCTATTATAGAGAGGTTAGGGATTGACATAGCAATAAATCCTATATTAATTACTGCTGGTGAGATCTTGAGATTTATTCAAGGTGGCAAGGTGATTTCTATTTCTCTGCTTTTAGGTGGTAAAGCTGAAGTCCTCGAAATTATTGCCCATCATGAATCAAAAATCGTTGGAAAAAAACTAGCCAATTTAGGATTGCCTAAAGGGATTATTATTGGATCTATTGTTCATGAAAATAAAATAATCATTCCCGATGGTAACTCTATTATTCAGCCAGGGGATCGCGTGATTGTATTTTGCCTACAATCAGAAGTGGCTTCCCTAGAGAAGTATTTTTATAGGGCTAAAGGAGGACTAATCAATGAACTATGGCATGGTTGTAAAGGTATTAGGAAATCTACTTCTATTTGAAGCGGCTGCTCTGGTAGTACCCTTATTTGTTTCCCTTTATTATAGAGAACATAGTGCCTTAGCCTTTATGTATACCATATTAATTTTGATTGTTGTAGGAGGCTTGATGGCTAAAATCCCTAATCCTTCAAAAAAAATAAGGTCTAAGGAGGGATTAATCATTGTAGCTGCTGGATGGGTTTTTGTCTCTTATTTTGGAGCACTACCCTTTACGTTATCAGGAAGTATTCCCTCTATGGTAGATGCGTTTTTTGAAACGGTTTCAGGTCTCACCACTACAGGAGCTACTATTATTAATGACATCGAGGTGTTACCTAGGGGAATTTTATTTTGGCGTTCCTTGACCCACTGGTTGGGAGGAATGGGGATTCTAGTATTAACATTAGCTGTATTACCGGCCATTGGTGTTGGAGGCTTTCAGATTTTCAAGGCAGAAAGCCCTGGTCCAGTATCGGATAAGCTAGTTCCCAGGATGAGGAATACTGCAACTATTTTATATACAGCATATTTAGGTCTTACAATATTACAAATAATTTTATTGTTACTCGGGGGCTTAACCCTTTATGAAGCAGCTATCCATACCTTTGGGACGGTGGGTACTGGAGGGTTCTCCATCTATAATACCAGTATTGGTGCCTATAATAGTAGTTATGTAGTTATGGTTATAGCTATATTTATGATAGCCTCTGGTATAAACTTTTCCCTCTACTATGAATTGTATAAAAGAAATTGGAGGGAAGTCATCTACAATTCTGAGCTGCGATTATATTTATCTATTATAGGTATTGCTACCCTATTGATTACCTTGAACCTATACGGCAGGATTCATGGAGGATTATTTGAAACCTTTAAGCATGCACTGTTTCAAGTCGCATCTATAACTACAACAACAGGCTATGCTACGATGGATTATGAAATATGGCCCTCCTTTAGTCAAGGTATTATATTTATATTGATGTTTATTGGAGGATCTGCAGGATCTACAGGGGGGGGCATTAAGATAATCCGCCATCTTATTTTATTAAAGTTGGTTATTAGAGAAATATCTAAAATACTTCATCCTAGGGCAGTTATTCCCATAAGAGTTAATGGAAAAATGATATCTGCAGATGTAATAGCTGGAGTTACTAGCTTTTTCTTTCTATACTTATTACTGTTAATGGGGGGAACCCTACTGATTTCTTTAGAAGGTGTAGATCTATTTAGTTCTCTGACTTCAGTAGCAGCCACACTGGGGAATATAGGGCCGGGCTTCGGAGCCGTTGGTCCTACACAAACCTATAGCGCATTTAGTGTACCCAGTAAGCTTTTACTTTCTCTCATGATGTTGTTTGGTAGATTGGAATTATATACGATATTTATACTTTTAATGCCTACCTTTTGGAAGGAGCGGATTTAAGCAGCTGAAATGCTGCTTTTATTTTTTTAAAAAAATGTTAAAATAAAAGATAACATTGTTGAAAAAAATTGAAAACTTTATAAATAGTTTAGGAGGGAAGGTCAATGAAAAAAACAAATTTTATAAATAGATTAAAGGATAAAATACTGGTTTATGATGGGGCTATGGGGACAATGCTGCAAAAAATGGGTTTATCCACCAATGAATGTCCAGAATTGTATAACCTCCATCATAAAGAAGTGATAAAAGAAATTCATAGACAATACATAGAAGCTGGGTGTGATATTATCCAAACCAATACCTTTGGAGGAAATAAAATTAAGCTTTCTTCCTATGGACATGGAGATTTAGTAGAGGAAATAAATAAACAGGCGGTGATCATTGCTAGGGAAGCTGCAGGGGAAGAAGGACTGGTGGCTGGAGATATCGGTCCTACAGGAAAGCTCCTTTATCCCTTAGGAGAAGTAACCTTTGAGGAGGTCTATGATGGGTTTTACCAGCAGGCCAAGGCTTTGATAGAAGCTGGTGTAGATATAATCAATATTGAAACCATGTCGGATATTAGGGAGGCTAAGGCGGCTGTCATGGCAGTAAGGGATATAGGAGATATTCCTATTATCTGTACTATGACCTTTCAAGAAAATTTACGAACCTTAACCGGCTCAGATCCCGAGACAGTGGTGACTATTCTAGAGGCAATGGGAGTGGATGTGATAGGTGCCAATTGTGGCTTTGGTCCAGAAATGATGGTTGAAGTTTTAAAGAGGATGCAACAGGTAAGTCAAAGCCCTTTAATGGTTCAACCTAATGCCGGCTTACCTAAGCTGGTGGATGGACAATCTATATATGACATGACTCCAGAAAAAATGGTGAACTATGTTGATGATCTTGTGTTGGCAGGTGCCAATATTATTGGGGGCTGCTGTGGTACAACACCCCATCATTTGCGACTTATTGTAGAAAGAGTTTCCCACCTGAAACCGATACCAAAGAAGAAAATAACCTTCTCTAAACTGGCAAGTGGTACCGATACCCTTCTGATAGGAGAGGGACATCCTACTAGAGTGATAGGGGGGCATATTAATCCTACGGCAAAAGACTATTTAATCCAAGCCATTAAAGAGGAAAATATGGGGATATTAACGGAACATGCAGTAAAGCAGGTGGAGGCAGGAGCCAATATTATTGGTATTAACCTTGGTGTAAATACCCAACAGGAAAGTAGAATGATGAAAAAGGCAATTACTGAAATACAACAGGCAGTGAGGGTGCCCCTTTCAATTGATACCGTCAATTATGATGCTATGGAGGAGGGCTTAAAGGTATATAATGGTAAGCCTTTGCTGAACTCCACTAGTGCTAAGGATGATGCGTTAAATAGAGTGATAAAGCTGGCGAAGGGATATGGTGCTTCTATCGTTGGGTTGACATTGGATGAAAATGGAATACCTGAGAGGGCGGAGGACAGGTTTAAAATTGCAGAAAAGATTGTTAGGACAGCTGTGGAGCAGGGCATAAGAAAAGAAGATATATTTATTGATACACTAGTATTGACAGCAGGAGCTCAACAGCATGTAGCGCTAGAATGTTTAAAGGCCATAAAGCTGGTAAAGGAAAGACTAGGGGTTAAGACCCTATTAGGTGTGGAAAATATCTCCCATGGTTTACCCAATCGGGGGATGTTGAACAATACCTTTTTAGCTATGGCATTGGAGGCAGGGTTAGATCTTCCCATCATCAATCCTTATTATCAAAGTAGTTGGTACACCATTAAAAGTGCCGATGTTCTTATGGGGAAGGATAAAAATGCAGAGGATTTTGTCCAAAGATTTAAAATAAGCAATAATTCCGATACCAAGATAAAGTTAGAAGATAAAACACCTATAGAAAAGAAACCTCTGGAAGAATTGATGTGTATTATAAAAAATGGAGATAAGAAGAGGGCCCTTCCTAAGGTAGAGGAATTGATTGCCGATAATATCCAACCTATAGATATTATCAATGGAGGCATTATTCCTGCTTTAGAGGAGATAGGAGAAAATTATGAAAAACAAATATATTTCCTACCTCAGCTACTATTAGCTGCTGAGACGGCCCAGCATATATTTCAGGCTGTCAAAGGACATGTAAAGGAAACCACTGACAATTCCCTAGGTACCTTGATAATTGCCACTGTCAAAGGAGATATACATGATATTGGAAAAAACATTGTTTCTATTATGCTGGAAAATCACGGTTTTCGTGTCATAGATCTAGGAAAAAATGTAGATAATGAAGCTATTATAGAAACCGCTATTAAGGAAAGGGCAGACATCATTGGGTTAAGTGCTTTAATGACTACAACTATGCAAGAAATGAAGAACATTTCTAATCTATTAAAGAAGAAGGGGATAGAAATACCCATCATGGTGGGAGGGGCTGTTGTAACAGATGGCTATGCCAAAGAGATAGGAGCCCATTATGCTGCTGATGCTATTCAGGCTGTGAAGGTAGCAAAAGCTATTATGGAGGGAAAGATGTAATGATGCTTAAAAAATTCTTAATATTACATCTTTGTAAGGAAGACTAGAAAATTTATATAAAATCTCGTATAATAATGGTTGTTACGACATAATTAAGTAGACAAGGAGGAAAAAAATGAAAATAGTAAAAAAAGGACTAATAGCTCTATTAGTTTTAAGTATGTTACTTTTAGTTGCTTGTAATTCACAATCAACTGGAACTGCAGAGTCATCATACAAGGATGGCACATACACTGGAGCAGGTACTGGATTTGGTGGAGAGATGGAAGTAGAGGTTGTTATTGAAAATGGAAGTATTACTGGGTTAAATATTATCTCCCATGGTGAAACACCAGGCATTTCTGATCCAGCCTTTACAGGTATTGAAGAGCAATTGCTAGAAAACCAAGACACTGAGGAAATTGATGCTATATCCAATGCAACTAGAACCAGTGAAGGTTTAATTGAAGCTATTCAAGATGCTTTAAGTAAGGCAGAAAACTAAAATAGAGTATGCAAATATGGAGGGTAGTATGTCTCAAGGAGATATACTACCCTTATTTATGCTTTATGGGAAAATCATGAATAATTTACTTATATAAATGTGTAACATTTTAAAGGAATTTTTATAAATATATGGAATATAGAATTTGAAGAAAATTTCACGAAAATTTTAAATAATAAAATTATAAAATGGATGACAAAACAAATGGGGTTTGCATAAATCGATGATGTTAGGGGGGTAGCAGGATGGACTATCAATGTTGGTATGAGTTTATAGAAGAAGGCAAGCTATCTATTGAGGTTGAGGGGGACATTGCAAACTCTTGGAAGATTGCAAGGGCCAATAGAGTTTCCCATACAAGCCCATATAAAGAGGAAGGGATAGATGAAACATTTATTAATAAATTAACAAATCAACATCAGCAAACTATTAAACTCACAGAGGAATACATAGAAATCATTTCTAAAGGGCTGGAAAGAGAATCAAGCAAAGAAAAGTTCGGAATGCTACTGCTGAATAGTGAGGGCTACCTACTATACTGCTGTCATAATTTTTCCAAGGAGCAGGAAAGCTTTCTTGGCTTAGAAATAGGATCAAATTGGAAACTACAAAAAAGGGGTACAACAGCCCAAGGAATCACTTTAATGGAGAATAGATCAGCAGTAGTAAAACATCATCAGCACTATCAGCAGCGCTACCACTCCTATACCACAGCAGCTTTTCCTATACAAAATTCTTATGGGGAGTTGGTTTGTGTTTTAGGTGTTGTGTCCTCTAATTCCCAATGCTGTGAAATAATGAAGGCTATGATGATAATGGCAACAAAAGCTATAGAAAAAGATGTATTACATGTTACATATAAAAAGGAAGCAAAGGAATTAAATAAAAGACTAAATAAACAAAACAAGCTTTATGAGACTCAGACTAATCTTTTAAACTTTATATTAAATCATACAAAAGAAATGGTTTTTATTATCAACGAAGAAGGAAAATATGTTTTATTAAATCAATGGGCTTGGAAATTTTTAAAGGAACATCAAGTCTATACCCTAAAAGACGTATATGAAAAGCTGGAAGTTTACGATATAAAAGGTAAAAGGATTATTATAGAAAAAGAAAGAATGTTTTCTATATTTACAAGTAATTCCATGAAGGATTATAAAATTATGCTAAAAGATAGGCCTAGTGGGGAAAGGTATTATCATCTCTACGTTAAACCCTATTACGACTATCACAATAGAAGGTTGGCTGTAGTAATTATTGAGGATATTACTGATTATATGTTATTGGATAAAATGAAAAGTAAATATGAAAGTAAAGCCCTTCAGCTGGAAAATATTATTAACACGATAACTGATGGCGTAGTGATATTTGATTACGAAGGAAAATGTATTAAAAAAAATCCTGCTTCTCAGGAGATGCTGACATGCTTAAAGGGAAGTGAAAAAGAGGGGCTAGATACCATCAGTATTTTATGTAACGATACTATCAAACAAAAGAAATGCTGTAGTATGGTTGATGAAAAGGGAAAATCCATTACAATTCATCAGTATGCATTAAATAAAGTTCGGGAAAGAAAGACCTTTCAAAATGAAGTCTATACAGTAAAAAGTAATGGGAAAAAACATTTTATTCGCTTGAATGGGAGCCCTATTTTTAACAGAGAAGGTAAGGTGGAACGTATTGTTGTTAGTTTCCATGAGATTACAAAGTTAAAGGAACATGAAGCAAAGTTAAAACATCAAAAGGAATTTATTGATAATGTTATTAATGCTTTAGGGGTTCCAGTGGCTGTTTTAACATATCCAGATTACACCTATGAATTTGCAAATGATACCCATATTGAATTACTATGTAGAATTGTTGGTAAAGAAATAAATCCTCTTAAACTAATAGGAGAAAAGGTTTCAGACATATTACCTGCTGTCGTTGAACATTATTCAGATAAAGAGATGGAAGCCATTTTAAATTCTCCTAACATCCCTTGGCGGAAGATGCTGTCTTTAAATACATTTAATGGAGCAACCCTCTATTATCAAATAGCACAAACTGCCCTTAAAAATGAAAATGATAATAAAACTCGGATTATTATAGTAGGTATGGATGTAACATCCCAAGTAAAGCTTCGAAAGGAAGGGGAGGCCTTGACAAGGGCAAAGGAGGATTACTTTGCTACCATATCCCACGAGCTTCGATCTCCTGTCACTGTAATTCATTCGGTGATGCAATTACTGAACAGTCAGTATTACAGCTATAAATTTGATGATAAAACAAAGAATTTATTAAAAAAAGCAGAAAAAAATAATCAACGGCTGTTGAGACTTGTCAATAACTTTTTGGATATTAGCCGAGCTGAAGCAGGATTTATGGAGGTAAATCTACAGGAGGTCAATCTTGTTCAGCATACAGAGCTGATTATAGAGTCTATTTTGCCAATAGGCCATAAAAAAAATATCGATATACAATTTCAACAGCAGTGCAAAACAGAGAAAATTCCTATAGATATTGAAAAATATGAGGGGGTTATGTTAAACCTTCTATCAAATGCTATAAAATTTACAAAGGAAAAGGGTGAAATTAATGTATGCCTTAAAGAAGAAGAGGACCATATAAACATAAAAGTAAAGGATAATGGTATAGGTATTCCGAAGGTAGAATTAGATAAGATATTTGATAGGTTTTACATTTCTGCAAACAATAAAAAACGAGAAAATCGTGGAACGGGAATAGGCCTTTCTCTAGTAAAAAAACTGATGGAGCTTATGGAGGGAAAGATAGAGGTCTTCAGTGAAGAAGGGGAGGGAAGTGAGTTTATTCTGGTTTTCCCCAAAAAGAGAGGAAAGAAAACAGTTAAATCTAGGGTAGATAGTTCGCCTCAATTAATTGAAAAAATATCTTTAGAGTTTTCTGATATACAGCAATAATAAGCAAGCCTAAACCAGTTGACAAAATACCAACTGGTTTATCCTTTTCCCCTGTATGACAAAAAATATAGTTATCTTAGAAGTTTACACAATATAATATAGGTAAGAGTAAAAAGGGAATAAATTTTCTAAAGAATGGTGGGAGGCGATGATTTCAAATATTGATTTAATAGTAAGATTATTTTTAGCTGGAATTTTGGGAGGATTAATCGGTTTTGAGAGAGAAGTAAACAATAGACCAGCAGGTTTTAGAACCCATATATTAGTTACGGTGGGGTCTTGTCTTATTATGATTTTATCCATCTATGGATTTATAGGCTTTGGATTAGATGGAAGAGGAGGAGAACCGGCTAGATTAGCAGCTCAGGTTATAAGTGGCATAGGTTTTTTAGGGGCTGGAACCATTATGCGGGAAGGTACTAATGTAAAGGGCTTGACCACAGCAGCTAGTATATGGATCAGTGGTGGAATTGGTTTAGCGGTGGGGGCAGGCTTTTATTTAGGGGCCTTTATTACTACTGGGATAGCTCTTTTTTCCTTAGCCAGTCTAGGACTTTTAGAGAAGAGGATGGTAAAGCTAAGAAGATACTCGGAGGTAAAGGTGGGGGGAGTAGGTCGTCCAGGGTTTATTGGAGATATTGGCACGGTTTTTGGTAGATTCCATATCAATATCAAAAATATTGTAGTGGAAAATGATTTGAACCAAGAGGATGATGAATATGAATACAATATTCAAATTACTTTTTTGGTAAGAACTCCTCCTAAATTAAACCGTGGGGAGGTATATCAGGGCTTAAAGAACATACAAGGCATAGAAAGTGTTGTATGGGATGGTATTCAGGTTATTCATAATAACAAAATATTGTAATAGACTTAGGACTTCCTAGCTAAATATAGTATAAAAATACAAGTTTTTTAAATAAATGTTGCTAATAAAAGAAATACAAGTTAAACTAGAATTAAATTACTATAGAAAACCTAGTAGAGGTTGGGATAAGAGATGACCTTTGGGAAAATATTAATATTAAGTAGAGAAAAAAATTCCTGTTGTGATATAAAAATTATGTTAAGAAAGTATGGGCATGAAGTTTTAGAAGAAAATCCAAGGGAAAACATATTAAATGAAGTGTTTCATATAATACCCCATATTATTCTTTTTGTTTTTACTGGTAAAGAGGGGGAGGAAGAAGATTTTCTAAATATAGGCAGATCCTTCAAGGACGATGAAAGAACAAAAGAGATTCCCATCATTACAATTTTTCATGATAGTAGAGATGAAGAAAAGCTGGAACATATTCCTATTGAAATGGATGATTATATAAGCAAACCCTTCAAAGAAAAGGATTTTATACTAAAAATTAATAATCAGTTAAAAATCGCTGTATTGCAGAAGAACTACCAGCAAACAAAAATGGCTTTAGAAGAAAGCTTAACAACAATTCAAAAACAAAAAATAGAGTTAGAACACAATCTAACCATGGCTTCTAAAATACAAGAGGCCCTTATTCCTAAAACCCTAGGCAACATACCAAACTGCTCTTTTTACTGGTATTTTCAGCCCTCTGGAAGAGTAGGAGGAGACATCTTTGATGTATTTATGCTGGACGAAGATCATATGGGATTGTATGTTATTGATGTTATGGGGCATGGAATTGCATCCTCTATGCTGGCTGTAGCTTTATCAGAATTTCTTATTCTTGATATAGACAGGGGGTCACCTTTAAAAAGAAAGACCCGCAAGCCCCCCTACTATGAAATCGTTTCCCCAGTAGAGGTAGTGGATTATTTAAACAAACGATTTCCCTTCACTAAATACCATCATTATTTCACCATTTTTTACATGGTTTTAAATGTAAAAACTGGCGTGGGAAAATATGTGAGGGGAGCCCATCCTACTCCACTATTGGTGAAAAGTAATAACGACATTGTAGAACTCCAGGGATACGGAACACCTGTGGGTTTTGAATTTACAGAAGGCTACGAAGAAAAATCCATTTACTTAGATCCGGGAGATCATTTAATTGTCTATACAGATGGATTATTAGAGCTTCCGGATGAAGATGGTAACAGCATAGAATATGAAGGTCTTATAGAATACATAAAAAGAGAAATAAATTGCAATCATCCTAATCATTACTTAACCTACAATATCAATCAACTGGCTCAATCTCAAGAAAAATTAAAGGATGATTTATCGGTGTTAGAAATGAAATGGGTGAAGTTTATATAGAAGGCTAATAATAAAAGCTGGAAAGGAAGGGATTAGCATGTTAGAAAAGAAAATACATATACAAAATGAGAAGGGAATAAATGCCCGACCAGCCAGTCTGTTGGTGAGGGAGGCCACTAAATTTAAAGCAGAAAGCTATATTATTAAGGATGGCAACGCCTATAACTGTAAAAGCATCATGAATATTATGAGTATGTTGGCTCGGCAGGGGGAAGAAATCCTATTGAGGGTAGAGGGATCTGATGAAGAAAAGGCCATAAAAGCCCTAGTTACTTTAATTGAGAACTTTAGGGATGAATAGAAAAGCATCGGTGGATGCTTTTTGGCTTTTGATAAGAGTAGTTATGTGGTAATATTATTGCTATTATAAAAAGAGCATAACAGAAAAAGGAAGTGTTTAAAATGAAGGAGTCAAGCCAAACAGTACAATCAGTAGAACGAGCACTAGCTATTTTAGAGGTTCTATCGGATTATGGTGAAGGTGTAGGTATTACAGAGCTTAGCACTAACATTAACCTACACAAAAGCACTGTACATAGGCTGCTATTAACTTTAATACAAAAAGGATATGTAGAGCAAAATCCCGAGACCAGCAAATATAAACTAACATTAAAATTATTTGAATTAGGGAATAAGCCATTAGAAAAGTTGGATATTCTCACGGTGGCCAAGCCCTATCTACACCAATTAAAAGAGGTTACCCATGAGGTTGTCCACTTAGTTATACGGGAAGGAACAGAAATCGTTTATATAGATAAGGTGGAGTCTGAAAATAAAATCAGGATGCACTCCCGTATTGGGACAAGAAGTCCTATGTATTGCACTTCAGTGGGAAAGGCGATTATGGCCTATTTACCAGAGGAGGAAGTAGAGAGGCTATGGGAGAATAGTGAAATAAAAAGACTTACCCCTCATACTATTACGGATTTAAATGTTATGAAGAAAACCCTAAAAGAAATCCGTCAAAAGGGGTATGCACTAGATGAAGAGGAAAATGAGCTGGGTATTAGGTGTATTGGAGCACCTATTTTCAATCATAGGGGAGAGTTAGCAGGGGCCATCAGTGTATCAGGACCAACCATCAGAGTAACAAAGGAAGTTGTAGAAGGCTATAAAAATCATATACTAGAATACAGCAAAAATATTTCTAAAGAGCTTGGTTACAGAGGATAGTGTAACCAAGCTCTTTTGTCATTTCCTAAAAATAACAAAAAAGTATGATTTTATATAAAAAAGAAAGGAAATAAGAAGTATATTAAGCTAACTCCCTCTAAACAACTTAAAATAAATTTCATCAGCTTGAAGATAAAGAGGATATTCCGTATAATGAAACTAAGGTTTGTGATATGAAACATAAAAACTAAGGAGGTATTCTAATGATTCCTAAAATAGAAACATTGAAAAAAATTGCAGAAGTGGGCATTGTTTCTGTAGTAAGAGCGGAAAACCCCGAAATTGCAGAGAAAATTGCTAAGGCTTGTATAGAGGGGAGTATCCCAGCTATTGAGGTAACCTTTACTGTGCCAGGAGCAGACAAAGTGATTACAGCATTAAAGGAAAAATTTTCAAAGGACGAGCTAATTGTAGGGGCCGGAACGGTACTTGATAGTGAAACCGCTAGAATTGCTATACTGGCAGGAGCTGAATATGTTGTTAGTCCATCCTTCGATTTGGAAACAGCAAAGTTGTGCAATCGATATCAAATCCCCTATATGCCCGGATGTATGACCATTACAGAAATGGTTAAGGCCATGGAGGCAGGAGCAGATATCATTAAGGTATTCCCAGGAAGTGCATTTGGACCAAGCTTTATTAAGGCTATTAAAGGTCCTCTACCTCAAGCGATACTAATGCCTACTGGGGGTGTAAGCTTAGATAATGTAGGACAATGGATTAAAAACGGTTGTG
Organism: Natronincola ferrireducens; assembly: GCF_900100845.1. Classification (NCBI taxonomy): domain Bacteria; kingdom Bacillati; phylum Bacillota; class Clostridia; order Peptostreptococcales; family Natronincolaceae; genus Natronincola; species Natronincola ferrireducens. The sequence goes on from NZ_FNFP01000001.1 coordinate 664,530, forward strand.
TAGCAGTTGGTGTAGGTGGAGAACTAACAGGTGGAGCCAAAACTGGAGATTTTCAATCCATTACAGAAACAGCTAAGCAATTCGTAGAAAAAATAAAAGAAGCTAGAGGAAAATAGGAGGTAATAATGATGAAAAAAGTAGTAACCCTTGGAGAAATTATGTTAAGATTATCCACACCAGGACATCAAAGATTTGTGCAATCCGACAGCTTTGATGTAAACTATGGTGGTGGAGAAGCCAACGTATGTGTATCTTTAGCAAACTATGGTTTAGACGCAAGATTTGTAACAAAAGTACCTAAGCATGAAATCGGCCAAAGTGCTATAAACGCTTTAAGGAAATATGGAGTTGATACAAAATATATCGCAAGAGGTGGAGATAGATTAGGTATCTATTTCTTAGAAAGTGGTGCTTCTCAAAGAGCTTCTAAGGTTATCTATGATAGAGCCCATGCTGCTATAGCAGAGGCAGATCCATCTGATTTCAATTGGAAAGAAATATTTGAAGGAGTAGATTGGTTCCACTTTACAGGTATTACACCTGCATTAGGAGATAAGGCTGCTGCTATTACACTAGAAGCTTGTAAAGCTGCTAAAGAAATGGGAGTAACTGTGTCTGTAGACTTAAACTTTAGAAAAAAATTATGGACTCCAGAAAAAGCCAATGAAGTGATGTCTCAATTAATGAGATATGTAGATGTATGTATCGGTAATGAAGAGGATGCCGAAATGGTATTTGGTATTAAAGCTGCCCATACTGATATTACAAAGGGAGAAATCGATCACAGTTCCTATGAAGCAGTAGCAAAGGAATTAATCAATAGATTTGACTTCAAATATGTTGCCTCTACCTTAAGAGAAAGCTATTCTGCTTCAGATAATGGCTGGTCAGCCCTTTTATATGATGGTGAAAAATCCTATCTATCTAAAAAATATGATGTGAGAATTGTAGATAGAGTTGGTGGGGGAGATTCCTTTGCCAGTGGATTAATTTATGGATTAATTACGGAAATGCCATTACAGAATGCATTAGAATTTGCAGTTGCTGCATCAGCTCTAAAGCATACAATTCCTGGAGACTTCAACCTAGTTGCTAAGGACGAAGTAGAAACCCTAATGAAGGGTGATGGTTCAGGCAGGGTTCAAAGATAGTATGGACCTTGTAACCTTTGGAGAATCTATGGTGTTATTTAATCCTGACTCTACCGGTCCACTTAGGTATGTTCATAATTTTAGCAAGTCTATAGCAGGGGCAGAGTCCAATGTAGCTATAGCCCTTGCAAGGTTAGGACATGATGTGGGATGGTTTTCCAAACTTGGAAACGATGAATTTGGAAGCTATATAAAATCTATTATAAGAGGAGAAGGAGTAGACGTATCTAGAGTTGTCGTTGATTCTGAAAATAATACAGGACTACTGTTTAAGGAAAGATTTGCTCATGTTGATCCTAATGTATATTACTATCGTAAGAACTCTGCTGCTAGTAACATGACTATAGAAGATTTAGATTTAGATTATATTAGATCTGCTAAAATTCTACATGTTACTGGTATTACTTTAGCATTGTCTGAAAATACTAGACAAGCTGTTTATAAAGCTGTAGAATTTGCTAAAGCTAATAATATATTAGTATCCTTTGACCCCAATATTAGATTAAAGTTATGGAGTATTGATAAAGCAAGACCAACTATACTTGATATTATACAAATGACAGATATTGTTTTTCCAGGTAAGGAGGAAGGAAAACTTCTACTTGGCACAGATAATCCTAAGCAAATTAGTGAAGCCTTCTTAAATATGGGCTGCAAAACTGTTGCTACAAAACTGGGAAAAGAAGGGTGTTATATTACCACAAAGCATCAAAGTGAAGAAGTTAGAGGATATACTGTAGAAAAGCCCGAAGATACTGTAGGAGCAGGAGATGGATTTGCTGCAGGGTTTTTATCGGGTATCTTGAAGGGCTTAAGCTTGAGGGAATGTGGTCAATTGGCAAATGCTGTTGGAGCAATGGCTACTTTGGTAAGAGGAGATATGGAAGGATTTCCAACTCTTGACCAAGTAAAAAAGTTTATGGGAATTGAAGAACATATAGAGAGATAACATTACATACAAATAAATGATACTAAAACAAATTAACCCAATTATATATATATTTATCCTCCCCTTTTATTTAGGACAACAGCTTATCTACCTACCCCATATAGATAAGCTGTTGTTAGTATAGAGAAAAAACATTAAAGGAGCTGATCGAGATGTTAACCCTTGAGCATGTAGGTATTTGTGCTAAAGATACAGTGGCATTAAAAGATTGGTATGTCAAGGTATTTAATTTCAAAATTGTATATGATAATAGAAAGGAAAAACCTACTTATTTTCTACTGATGGAGGATAATAGTATGATTGAAATTTATCCTGCTGATCATGATAGTGAGGTCAGAAGCAATAAACATCAGGGAATTCGTCATTTATCCTTCGATACAGATAATATCGAGAAGGAATACCAAAATCTTTTGAATCACAATGTAGAGATTATTGAAGAGTTAAAAGAAAATGCAAAAGGTATCAAAACAGCATTTTTTAGAGATATAGAAGGAAATATTATTCATTTTATTCAGAGACCTGTGAGTTTGTATTTTAAAAAAACCTAGATGATTATATAAACAAATAGAATCTTTGAGACTTAGATTAAACATACAATAAATTGTTAAAAAATACTATTACTTTAAACAACAGTTGTGAAATTTATGATTAATTAGTAAAATAAGAATACTGGTGTGTGCATAAAAGATATTAATTGTTTTTCATATCTATGTTTTTTTAAAAAATAATAGGTAAATTTATAGCAGGAAAATTAATGAATAATTTATTTTATTATTTTACTGGGGGGGAGCGGTATGAACAGACTTTTAATTGTCGATGATGAACTAATCATTCGTACTGGATTAGTTAATAAAATTAAATGGAAAGAGATAGGTATAGATGAAGTGTACAGTAGTACAAATGGGGTTGAGGCATTAAAGGCTATAAAAAAAGTAAAACCTAATATTATCTGTACGGATATTAAAATGCCTAAAATGAATGGAATAGAATTAATCAAAAATATTAGGCAACAAAACTTAGATGTTGAAATTGTGATTTATAGTGGATATGGTGAATTTCGATATGCACAAGAAGCATTAAAAAATAATGTAGACAATTACATTTTAAAACCTACTAAGATAGAAAAGATTACTGATATATTTATAGAAATTGTAAAGAAGATAAGTTTGAAGGAAAAACAGGAGAAAAAAATTCAACAATTACAAGAGGCATATGAAAAGTACATAAATTTAATAGAAAACCTAACATCTATTTCGGATTTTAGAAAAATTATAACAAATGAAACCAATAATAATTTTGACTTACTGAATAGTCTTGAATCAATTGATAAGATAGAAACCTATGAAAATTACTGGGATAAAATAATGGGCGATGAAGCGAAAATTACTGATGAATTTAATCAACAAATCTTAATGGCTTCAAAGCATGCAATATACACAGCAAAGAAGTATATAAAAGCGAATTACAATAAAAATATATCGTTGAACGATGTAGCTAAGGAAGTTTATATGAATCCATCTTACTTTAGTCATATATTCAAGCAAGAAACAGGGACAAATTATATTAATTACTTAACTAATTTGAGACTAAAACAAGCTAAACATTTATTAAAATATACTAAAGCTCCAATCTACCAAATATCCGATGAGATAGGATATAAAAATTCTAAATATTTTAACAAACTTTTCAAAAAACATATTGGACTAACTCCTTCACAATTTAGAGAAGCTCCAAGAGATATATCAATGCCTTTAAAGTAAGCTTTACTTATGAAAATAGTGTTTTGATAAAATTCTTTAAAATAATTTAGCACAAAGGTTTGTTTTACAAAATCAAAAAATAAGTTACCACTGCCTAAAAATAAAACGTTTCCATTTGATTGAATATTAAGTATTATTTAATTGTATTCAATTAAAAACTTTGATTTATAAAAAGGAGGAAGGAAATTGAAAAACAGATGGAAAAAATTAAGTTCAATATTAATTAGCTTAGTTTTAATTGTTTCTCTTACAGCATGTGGTCAAAATACTAGCACAGATTCTAGCGCTGACTCTAGTAGTGAAGGAGAAGGCAAAGATAAGCAACCAATTATTATGAGGTTAGCTGAAAATCAACCAGATAACAATCCTGTATCAATTGCAATGTATAAATTTGCAGAGCTTTTAGATGAAAAAACTAATGGTGAAATTAAAGTAGAGGTTTATACCGGTGCTCAATTAGGACAAGAACCAGAAACCATTGAGCAAGCACAGGTAGGGATTGTGGAATTCACAAGAGTAAACTCTGTTGTATTAGCAGAAGTTGCAAGTGAAATGGGAGTTTTTACACTACCATATATTTTTGCAGATAATGATCATAAATATAGAGTTTTAGATGGAGAAATTGGACAGGAAGCATTAGATGCTTTGGAACAGTATAATCTAGTAGGCTTTGGATATATGGAGGCAGGAACAAGACATTTCTATACTACGAAACCTGTTAGAAGTTTAGAGGATCTAAAAGGAATGAAAATTAGAGTTCAACCCGCACAGATTTCAATAAAAATGACTGAATTGTTAGGCGCTACACCTACCCCTATGAATTATGGAGAAGTATATAGTGGATTGCAAACTGGAGTTATCGATGGAGCTGAAAATGACTACGTGAGTTATTATACATCTAGTCACTATGAAGTAGCAAAATATTATATTTTAGATGGTCACTTAAGCCCTCCAGCTTTGTTAGTAATGAATAAACAAGCATTTGATAATCTTTCTAAAGAGCATCAAGAAGCAGTTCAAGAAGCAGCTTGGGAAGCAGCACTATATGAGAGAGAATTGATGTTTGCATTCCAAGAAGAGTCTAGGGATAATGTAGTGCAAGCAGGCACGGAAATTATTGAAGTAGATGTTTCAGAATTCCAAAGTGCTGTACAACCAATTTACGAAGAGTTTCCACAATATAAAGATATAATTGAAAGAATTAGAGCATTACAATAAAATCAGAACTTATTAGATGCGGCAAAATTGTCGCATCTAATTAATAATAGAGGTGAAGCTAATGAATTCAATAAAAAGAATGATAAGATTTTTAGATAAATCATTAGAAATCGTATCAATGATTTTACTAGTATTGATGATTATAGTAACAGTGTACCAAGTCATTCTACGATCAATTTTTAATAATCCTACTAGTTGGTCTGAAGAGATAGCTTTACTATTCATGATTTGGTTTGGATATTTGGGAGTAGTAAATGGTGTGAAGGATAGGACTCATATTACTGTAGAAGCATTGTCTTCAAGACTAAGTCCTAGAATACAGAGAATTTTAGAAAAAATTAGCGATGTTCTTATTTGTGGTTTTGGAATTTTGATGATAAAGGAAGGAGTCGTCCTTTACAACATATCTAATATGCAAAGACTTCCCGCTACTCAGATTAATAAAGGTATGATGTACTTAGTACTCATTATTTGTGGGTTTATGATGGTAATTTATACTACACTTCAGATATTAAATATATCAATAGACAGAGAAGAGAAGTTGACTTTAAAAAGCAATACTAATGCTACTGAAGAATTATTATAATGTTCATTTAATTTATTATAGAAAGAAGTGAGACAATGACAGTAGAAATAATAGGGATTACAATTTTATTAGGAATCTTCTTTTTACTGATGTTTTTAAAAATTCCTATTGCTTTTGCTATGGGGATATCATCTATAGTTACAGCAATATATCTTGACATTCCAACAATTATGGTTTTTCAAAGAATGGTTAACGGGTTAAACAGCTTTACTTTTTTAGCAGTACCTTTCTTTATTGTAGCGGGTCAGATAATGTCGGAAGGGGGAATATCCAAACGATTAATTAAGTTTTCTAATGTACTAGTTGGAAAAATTCGTGGGGGGATGGCAGTAGTAAACGTGTTTGCAAGTATGCTTTTTGGGGGAATATCTGGGTCCTCTGTAGCAGATGTTTCATCAATTGGTTCTTTCTTAATACCAATGATGGAGGAAAATGGATATGATAAAGACTACTCAGTAGCTGTAACCGTAACATCTTCCGTACAAGGTGTCATCATTCCCCCTAGTCAAAATGTCATTTATTATTCTTTAGCAGCTGGAGGTTTATCGGTAGGAAAACTATTTCTTGGTGGATATATCCCGGGTATTATTCTTGGACTTGCCCTCATGTTTTTAAGCTATGGGATTGCAGTAAAGAGAAACTATCCTAAAGGACAAAGCTATACACTTAAAGAATCGATAAGCATTATTTTAGATGCTTTGATTGGATTATTTACTGTTGTTATTATCATGGGTGGTATATTGTTTGGAATTTTTACAGCGACAGAATCAGCGGCTATTGCTACTGTATATGCCTTTATAGTAACTTGGTTAGTTTATCGTGAGTTGGGACTTAAAAAAATGTATAAGGTCTTAAAAGATTCTGTTCAGACTTTATCAATTATTGTAGCTATTATAGGAACATCATCGGCGTTTGCTTTTTTATTGGCTTATTTAAGAGTACCGACAATGGTAACCAATCTTCTGTTAGGTATATCAGACAATAGAATAGTCATAATTCTGCTTATCAATCTATTATTATTGGTATTAGGGATGTTAATGGATATGGGCATATTGATTTTACTTTTGACCCCTATATTATTACCTGTGGCTATAGAGATTGGGATGGATCCTATCCAGTTTGGAATCATGATGATGCTGAATCTAGGTATAGGCTTATGTACACCGCCTGTAGGCACATCTTTGTTTGTAGGTTGTGCTATAGCTAAGTTAAAGATTGAGAATTCAATAAAAGCTTTGCTGCCTTTTTATGCAGTTATGGTTGCAGTATTATTGCTAGTTATTTTTGCTCCAGGTGTTGTAATGTTCTTACCGAATTTAATGGATTAAAGACCATCTAAAATAAGGAATTTGCTAGAAATCAGGTGTTGCAATGGGAGATAAAACTTTAAAAAAACTGTTTAATTTTAAACAAAATCCTATAGGTATTTTATTCTTAATTATCTGTTTTGTATGTATTATCTTACCTATGAGCTTTAATCAGTTTTTATCCTATAACAATTATGTATTGGATACAAGAGAGCATATTATAGAAAGTAACTACAAGGCGTTGTCTGATATAAACCATTCAATTTATGAGTTTACTGTTAGGATAGAAAATGAACTAGAGTATATATCAAGGAATACGGTAATCAGCAATTATACACAAGAAACAGAGGAAATGGACATAGCGTTGGTGTTCAATGATTTTATTAGGCTAAATAAAAAAATTGGTAACATTTATTTTGTAGACGTTAAAAATAGGGACTTGTTTTTAACACAAAATTTAGAAGGATTAGTCTCTTATAAGGGTAAGCAACAAATATATAATTCTAGCGAATACGATATCTATAGCACGGCCTATAACGGATTACAAGTGAAATGGCACCCCTATCATATAAGCGGGATTACAAATCAAAGAGTCATAAGTGCTTTAAAAATTATATACAATTGGCAAAAAAGTGAGGTTGTAGGGTATATTGTCATTGAAATACCTTTAGAGGTTTTCTCAAGCTCGATTACTCATAATAACTTCGGTCAAAGAAACCGAGTTATCGTACTAGATAAAAATAATAATGTTATAGCCCACACCAATGAATTTTATCTAGGGAGAGAGTTTGAAAATCAACAAATTATAGATGCTTTAGATACAAACTTTCTAGGAGATTTATTTATTAATGATTATTACTCCACAGGATATTATAACTATAGAAAATTTCCTAAGCTAGATTTCAATTTAATTGCGTATGTCCCCCAATGGCATTTTAGTAATTTGGTGAAGCCTATGAGGAATTCAAGTATGACAGTTGTTGCTATAAGCATTGTTTTCGGCATAATTTCTTCCATAATTTTAGCCCAATATCTAATTTCTCAAATCAAAGTCAGAGAACAAAAGCAAGAGCTAAAGAGAAGAGAAACAGAGCTAAATGCTTTGCAAGTACAGATTAATCCACATTTTTTATACAATACGCTAGAATCAATTAGATGGATGGCAGAAATTGATAATGCTACTGAAGCAGTTGATATGATTATGGCTTTGAGTGAACTTTTCAGAAGAAGTTCAAAAAACCCTAATGATTTGGTTACTGTTGAGGAAGAAATAGAATGTTTAAAGCATTATCTATTTATTCAACAAAAGAGATACGGCGATAAATTTGAAGTAGCATGGAATGTCCCTAAAAATCTTCTAAAGTGCAAAATGATAAAATTTATCCTACAGCCTATTATTGAAAATTGCCTTGAGCATGGCATTGCCGACCTAGAAGAATATGGAAAAATAACTATTAGAGCATGCTTAAAAGAAAAAAGCATAAACTTTACAATTGCTGATAACGGCAAAGGAATAGACTCTAATAAACTAGAACTAATAAGAAATAAACTTGAAGGTATAAATACTGAAAAAATAGGGATAGGAATTTCCAATGTACATGAGCGGTTAAAACTATATTATGGAAATGAATATGGAATTGAAATTAAAAGCTGTGAGAATAAAGGAACTGAAATAACAATTAAATTAGGTGTGATACCAAGCTAAAATTTCTTTTTCTAAGAATGTATAAAAATCCTATAAGAAACTGAGGAATAGTATAATGCATGAAGCTTTGAGCAATCTTATTTCCATGGTTATGTTGATAACCCTTGGATATATAATAAGGATAAAGAAAACCAGCTTAGATGATTTATCCAATATCGTAGTAGACATATGTCTGCCAGCACTAATACTATATAGTACTATTACAACCTTTTCTAAAGAAGTATTTCAACAAGCAGTATACACCTTTGTATTAGGAATAGTAGCAGCACTTATAGGATTAGTTTTGGGAATTTGTGTGTTAAGATTTCTAAAAATCCAGCAAGAAGATCGAGGAGCATTTCTAATTACTTCTTCATTTGGCAATACGGGTTTTATTGGGTTGCCATTAATAATGTTGCTGTTTGGCCAAGAAGGTCTTCTGTTGGCAGTTTGTTTTGATTTTGGCATGAACATAATCTTATGGAGTATTGGTATAAATATATTACAGAACACAAACAAACTTTTTACTATAAAAACCATAAAGAATCTTGGCAATCCTTTTATCCTAGCTATTATTGCAGGCATATTAATAAACATATTAGAAATAGAGGTACCTAATGCATTTCTTACTTTTATAGAATCCCTAGGAAACATTGCTTCGCCTATTGCCATGATATTTATTGGGTTGATGTTAAAACAAATGAACTTTAAAGATACAAAACATAGCAAGAGTGTTATAGCATTAATAGTAATAAAGTTAATTTTGGTACCGTTTTGCATATTCGTTATATCAAAAACTATGTTTATCGATGAAATTGTGGTAGTTGTTTCTTTACTTCAATCAGCTATGCCATGTATGGCTAGCGCACCTATTATTGTAAAGAGATTTCAAGGCGATTCCACTTATCCAGCTATAGGTGTATTACTATCTACGATTATATCTATAGCAACTATACCTCTATTAATTGGATTAGTTCAAATGATTTTTAATGTATTCTAAAGGGGTATATGTTCTTATCAAAATATAAATGTAAATTTGATAATGGATAAGGCATAAGTATTTGTTAATGTCTTTTTAAAATATATTTTTCAAATTAAATCAAGGAGGTAGTAAGATGAAATTATACGTATCTATAAATCCACAAGAATTAGGAGAAAAGGCGGCTTCCCATGCTGCTGATGAGCTTAATAAGGCCATATCAGAGCAAGGATATGCTAGATTGCTAGTATCAACAGGAGCTTCACAATTTGAAACACTTAGTGCATTGATAAAAAAAGATATAGACTGGAAAAAGGTTGAAATGTTTCATTTAGATGAATATGTTAACTTGCCAGAAAATCATATTGCAAGCTTTCGTAAATACTTAAAAGAAAGATTTGTTCAACGTATTCCTCTTAAAAAGGCCCATTTAGTAAATGGAGAAGGGGATATAAAAGAAACAATAAAATTACTAACAGAGGAAATTAGAAAACAGCCTATTGACGTGGCCTTAATAGGAATCGGCGAAAATGCCCATATAGCCTTTAATGATCCGCCTGCAGACTTTGACACAAAAGAAGCCTATATTGTAGTTGAGTTAGATGACAAATGCAAAGAACAACAAGTTAGAGAAGGGTGGTTTAAGATTATAGAAGATGTCCCTAAAACTGCAATCTCTATGAGTGTATACCAAATTATGCAGAGTAAAATAATTATCTCATCTGTACCACACTTAGTAAAGGCAAAAGCAGTAAAAGATACTCTAGAAAGTGACTTAACTAATACAATTCCAGCAACCATGCTAAAACAACATGATAACTGGCATCTTTATTTAGATGAATCGTCTTCATCGCTAATAGATCATAAGCAAAGTTATAATTCACTATACCTTTAAATAGATACTATTAACTGTAGATTTAACCAACAAATAGCAAGTCATCATAATGTATTATTATGTTTTATCAAATCATAAGTAGAAATTATATCTAATAAAAGCTCACTAAAATTATTTTGTTATAGTATATCTAGTCTTAATAGAGGTATTATAATAACTGGCAAGTAAAATATTATATTTTGAGGAATATTCATACAAATTGATACACTCAATTTAAGTCTCAATATTAAAAAATACAATTATTTCAATTGACCTTTAAATTATTATAATAATTTAAATAATTAAATAAGTTGACTTATAAAGAATATTTTGATAATATATAGTAAACGTTTACTATATATTATCAAAATTATTGCTTGTGATAGCAAACATTTTTTGCACATCATAGTAAACGTTTACTATGTGTCTATGACAAAATCAATTCTATTATGTAAGGTGAGATTTAAATGAAAAAGAAGCCAACTATCTCAGATATAGCAAAATTAGCTAACGTTTCCATTGCTACCGTATCTCGTGTACTAAGCAATTCAGATTACCCAGTAAAAGAAGAAGTTCGACAAAAAATATTGGGAATATCTAAAGAAGTTAATTATAAACCTAATATTTTTGGAAAAATGCTCAAGGGTGGTTCTAGCAAAGAAATAGGAGTAATTATTCCTAGTGTTACAAATCCATTTTATGCACAATTAGTATCAGCAGTAGAAAAACAATGTATAAATAGAGGCTATATCCCTCTTATTTGTAGTTCCTATAATAATCCCAAAATGGAAAAAAGACATATAGATATACTTTTTCAAAAACAGGTAGCTGGAATAGTTATGTCAACTATTAGAAAAGATGATCCTTTTTTAAATATAGAAGCCCATGATAAAAATGTAAAAGTTGTATTATTTGATCAAACTCGTACAGATTTACAATATGATAGCGTATCCTTTGATTTTCGCAAAGGTGGTTACATGGCAGTAGACTATTTAATTCAGTGTGGACATAAAGATATTGCATTTTTAACAGCACCAATTGATAGAAAGAGTAGAAAAATGATACTAGAGGGTTACAAACAAGCATTGAAGATTAATGGGATTATGTATAATTCGAAACGGGTGATTATATCCTCCATGATAGGAACAAATGATAGTGGAGAATTTGAATACGAAAATGGGAAGACACTAGCACGATTGCTCCTACAAGACAAGGTTTTACCAGATGCTATAGTTACCATAAATGATATGACAGCCATAGGCATTATTAGGGAGCTAACTAGTGAAGGAATTGAAGTACCAAAGGATGTATCTATTATCGGTTTTGATAATATTTCAATTTCCTCAATGATTACTCCATCACTGACAACCATCAACCAGCCATCCTATGAAACAGGTACTTTGGCAACTAAGATGCTATTAGATCGTATTGAGGGAAAGGAAATAGAAACAAACAATATTGTTATGAAACCGACGCTTATAAAAAGAGATTCTGTCAAAAAAATAGAAAAGGAGACAAGACAATGAGAAATCAACATTATGGAGAGGTTAACTTAAAAATTTTTAAAACGAGGGAGGATATGGGTGTAGTTGCAGCTAGGGAGGCATCTGAGAAAATTATAGAATTATTAGGGGAAAAAAAAGAAATTAATTGCGTTTTTGCGGCAGCACCATCACAAAATGAATTTTTACAAAGTTTACTCGGAGATTCAAAAATTGATTGGTCTAGAATAAATGGATACCACATGGATGAATATATTGGATTATCACAGGAGAACAGCAGGTCCTTTACTAATTTTTTAAACACTAAAATTTTCAATAAAGTACCTTTTAAGTCTGTAAATTTATTGAATGGGCTTGCAGATCCACAAGAAGAATGTAATCGATATGAAAAACTATTAAAACATAATCCTATAGATATTGTATTTATGGGAATTGGTGAAAATGGCCATATTGCATTTAACGATCCTGGAGTAGCAAAATTTCAGGATGAAAGACTGGTAAAGATAGTAGAATTGGAAGAATCTTGTAAGGTTCAGCAGGTTAATGATGGATGTTTTCCAACAATTGAAGATGTACCCCAAAAAGCTATTACGTTAACAATACCAGCATTGGTAGACTGTAAGTATATTTTTTGTGTTGTACCCAGTGCTAATAAAGCAAAAGCTGTAACTTCAGCATTAAAAGGAGAGATTAGTGAAGTGTGTCCAGCATCTATACTTAGAAGGACTAAAAATGTAAATATGTACATTGATGAAGCTTGTGCTGCCTTATTATAAGCAATGATTAGCAAGTTATAATTATAGAAACTTATACACAAGAATAGGTGTAATTTTGAACATTACATGAGATGGGGTGGGTTTCATGAGGTTAGATAATATTAATAAATATTATATAGTAGGCATTCTTCCATTTACTACGGTTATTTTTATTTTATCTTTATTACTATCTTATAATAGAAAAACAGTTTTTTACTCTTTACTCATGGTAGGGGTATTGACGACTTATCAATTGGTTAAAAAATTCACCTTTCTACCTAGGCCTTTAGAAGAATATAAAGATCTAAAAGAAATAAAGCCGCACTTACCTATAAAATATGATGTACGTTACTTTACCTCTAAAGATTTTGACAAATATCCATTTTTTCCAAGAATAGTGGAAATTCTTTCCCCTCTATATTTAAAAGAAGGCGAAAAATTAAAGGTTGTTATCAACGAGAGTCTATTAAAGAATAAAAATGAGCCCTTTATTTACATAGCTATTTGTCGAGAAATTGAAAAATATCGAACAAAGAGCCAAGTAAAAATAATATTAACCCTCGTAACTCCTATTTTAATGGTCATTATAATTGTATTATGGTCCTTATTTATAAAAATTAACCTTTCTAACTATTTAAACCCCTTTATTTTATATTTTATTTTACCTTCTTTTACGGTAATTTTATTTCTAAGTCACTTGTTTTTTTGGAATCGATATGTAACTGTTCAAGAAGCCAAGTTAGATGAGTTTTTAACATCCTATTTTCACATAGATGATGTTGAAAAATATATTAAGCATATTGAGGGCTTAGAAGGAGGTGCAGAGACCTCAAAGCACAGGGAATTTAATAGTTATTATGCAAAGCAACGCCTTAAAAAGTTAAAAAAAGCAAATTAAAAGGAGGGTATATCTATGACAATGCATTGGCTTGACTATGCTATGGTGGCACTATTTTTTATAGTTATGGTATTTATTGGTTTAAAGTCTTTAAATTCTGTTAAAAGTTCGGAAGATTTCTTTGTTGGTGGTGGAAAGATACCATGGTGGTTATCTGGTATATCTCATCATGTATCGGGCTATTCAGGAGTTGTGTTTGTAGCCTACGCTGGCATCGCCTATACTCATGGCATTTCAATTTATTTCTGGTGGGGAGTAAATATTGCAGTTGCCATGGCTTTAAGTGCAATTATTATCGCACCAAGGTGGCCACGTTTAAGAAGGACTCTAGGTATTCAGTCACCTACTGAATATTTAAGAATGCGCTATAATACTTCAGCACAATTAATTGTTGCAATTTCTGGAATAGTAGTTAAGTTGCTAGATGTTGGAGCGAAATGGGCTTCAATGGGTATTTTATTATATGGTTTTACTGGCCTTCCAATTTGGTTAGGCATTGTAGTATCCAGTTTAGTATCCTTGGTGTATATCTCCATCGGAGGATTAGTTGCTGATTTATGGACAGATTTTGCACAATTTGTAGTGCAAGTTGTAGCAGGTTTGGCACTATTCTTTGGAGTTCTTCTACAATTAGGAGCACGAGGTCTTAACTTTTTCACTGTATTTTCTCAATTACCAGATGCAAATACTGCCATATTTAATGCAGGACGAGGTCAAGGATCTTTATCATGGACTTTACTTTATTTCTTTGTAATCTTCTTTAGTTATAGTGGTGGCACTTGGAATCTAGCAGCAAGATTTATTGCAACTCCAGATGATAAACAAGCAAAAAATGCAGCCCTTTTATCTAGTGCATTGTATTTAGTATGGCCTTTTATTTTATTCTTCCCAATGTGGGCTGGGCCACTAATTTTTCCAGGGCTAACTCGAGGAGAAGCAGAAGCAAATCTTTATGCTATGTTGACAAATGAATTTTTACCAGTAGGTATGATAGGTCTAGTACTTGCTTCTATGTTTGCCAATACATTATCTATGTGTACCTCAGATGCAAATACAATTTCTGCCGTATTAACACGTGACGTTTTACCTATATTTAAACCAGAATTAAGAAATTTAACAGAAAAAAAATCACTATATTACGCCCGTGCTACTACCATTGCATTTACATCATTAACTATTTTAGTAGCACTGTTCAGAGATCAACTAGGTGGTGTGTCTGGTTTGATTTTAACTTGGTTTGCAGCATTATTAGGACCTACAGCAATTCCACTATTATTCGGTTTACTGCCCCAATTTAAGTATGCAGATGCAAAGGCAGCTATAGCTTCTATGATAGGTGGGTTAGGAGTATTTGTTATGACTAAAATGGGCCTGCAATTAGAGGCCGATATTGCCTTGATTGCTCCCCTTGCAACATCCTTTATAATATTTGGCGGAATGACATTATTAAATAAATATGTATTAGGCTATAAGGTTCCTGATGAAATAGAACAGCTTATGACTGAATTAGGAAAAGAAGATCTAGCAAAGGAATTGAATTAATTATGATAAAAAGTGAAACCTATAATTTCTACGTGTCACAAATAGAAGAGGACTTTGTGCCTTATTGGAGTAAATTTGTTGACAGAGAAAATGGTGGAATATTTAATTGTATTAATAACTTTGGAGACAAAAAACTAAGTGACCATAAATTTACTTGGTCCCAAGGACGTTATTTATGGATTCTAGGAAAAATCTATGATTTAAGTCAAAAAAATATTCTTACTAAAATTGATTACAATGATATAAAATTTCAAATGGATAAAACCTATGAATTTATAAGTAAATATGCTATTTATGATAATAAGTGCTGTTATTTATTAGATGCCGTTGGGAATAAGCTAATCGATGAAAAAACCAACAGATATGATGCAAGTATTTTTGCTGATTGCTTTGCATTGATTGGTATGGTTCAATATGTAAAGTCACTACATAAGGTAGAACTTGTAGATGAAGTAAGAAATCTCTATGAAAGTATTGTTGACAGGATTGAATCAGGAAAATTTTTAACAGAACCTTACCCAATACCCCCAAATTATAAAGTCCACTCTATTCCAATGATATTGTTAAATACAACCTATGAGTATATAAAAATGCTCCAAAGGATGCATCTACAACATACAAAAGAAATTAATTATGGCCTGAAGCAAATAGACACTATCCTTGTAGAGTTTCACCGAGATGGGTTGATTCGTGAACATGTTTCAACGGATGAAAACTATGAAACTCGTATGCTAGATAGACATATAAATCCAGGACATACATTAGAATGTATGTGGTTTGTCATTGAGTTCCTAAAAGAGTTTGGGGATATACATAAATATCTACCCAGTATCATAAATATAGCACAAAAAAACTTTGATTTAGGTTGGGATAAAAAACATGGTGGATTATTTAGATTTGTAGATAGGGATGGAATAGCACCCCATGGTAAGATGGGGGACAGTGATTTTGAGATCTTGATTGAAAACACCCATGATATGAAGTTATGGTGGCCTCATTCAGAAATGTTATATGTTTTTCTTCTAATTTATGAAGTGACACAGGACAAAAGAATGTTAGAGAACTATGAAAAGGCTTATGAATATACCTTTAAAACATTCCCCAATAGGGAAATAGGCGAGTGGATACAGATTCGGAAGCGAGATGGTTCTCCCGAAGAGAGATTGGTAGCCCTACCCGTTAAAGATCCTTTTCATATTTTAAGAAACTTTATTAAAATCGTAGAGCTTTATGAAATGAGGTAATTGTATGTATTTAGGTGTATCAAAAATGATAATAACTCCCCCTCATCCAGTACGGCTATGTGGTTATGGAAATCGAATAGGTACTTTTAAAGACGTAAAAGAGGATATTTATTTACGGATACAAATTCATAGTAATGCTGAGAAAACAATTGTGTTTATTTATGGGGATGTACTTTGGTGGGGTTCTGATTTTGTGGCAGAAATAAAACCAAAGTTAGAGGGAAAATTTCATCTGCAGCAGGAAGATGTTTTCTTTGTCGCTTCCCATAACCATTCAGGACCTCCTACGAGTAAAAAATTTACCAATACACTGGAAACCTATGATGAAAATTATACTAATTTTTTAAAAGAAAAGATATTTGAGGGGATCAGGGTAGCTTTCAACAATATGGAAGAAGTTACAGGAAAGTTGCACACTGGAACATCACGTTTAAATGTTTTTCGACGACTTAAGGTTGGGGAGAAAATAATGATGGCTCCTAACTATAAAATAGATGCTGATCATGGATTAACAATCATTGGTTTATATAGAAAAAACCAATCCTTGAAAGGTATGATTGTCCACTATCCATGCCATGCAAATATCTCAAATGAAAATGATATACAACCAGATTATCCGGGAGTGGCCCTTAGAATGTTAGATCAAAAATTTGCAAATAGTGTATCAATTTTCTTGCAAGGATGTACAGGAGATTTAAGGCCAAATACTGTGCTGGGGGATAAATTTTCCCCCGGCTCTTATGAAAGTGTAGTAAAATTTGCTCGATCATTTTATGAAGATTGTCTAAAGACTATGGATGAAGACAAAGGTGTATCGCTGAAATTCATCTTAAAAACTTCTAAAAAAGAAGTTAAATTATCCCAAGAAAATTTTAAAAAAGAAGAAGAGATAAAAAAATTATTACATTCAGATATAGCTTTAGAGAAGGAATGGGCTGAACAGATAATAGAAAAAAAGAATAGGGACTATGAAGTTTTAGAAATAAATAAAATTAGTTATGCCAATGAAATTTCTTTTTTAACCTTTAATGCTGAAATTTCTCAATATTATTCTGAGTTTGTAAAATCTCTTGATAAAAAGATTATTTCTATTGCCTATACCAATGGAATGGTAGGGTATATATGTACCAACGAGCAGATTGTAGAAGGGGGTTACGAGCCAAAGGAATCAGCTCTTTATTTTGCATTATCAGGAACATATAAACCAGAAATAGAGGAAGTAATCCATAATAGCATTAAAGAATTACTTTAGGAGGGTTCAAATGAAAAGTGGTTTTGTAATGGATGCTTATTACAAAGAAATTATACGCATTCTAGATGATATTCATAATAATGAAAAAGAAAGAATTCTTGAAGTTGCCTATGTAATTGCTGAACATATAAAAAAAGACAGACTAGTGTACATTTGGGGACCTGGAGGCCATTCCAACCTTGCAGCTATGGAGATTTTTTTCCGTGCGGGAGGTCTTATGCATATTAATGCCATATTAAATACAGAAACGATGTTAAGTGAAGGCGCTTTAAAGTCTATGTATGTAGAGCGTATGCCAGGATACGGTAAAGTTGTTATTAACGATTATGGCATTGGTGAAGGAGATTTAATTATTGTTGTCAATGCCTATGGCATTAACTCTGCAACGATTGATGCAGCTTTGGAAGCAAAATCTAGAGGTGCTATTGTAATCGGTATTAGCTCCCATGAACATGCAAACAATACACCTAAAGATCATGTTGCACGGCACCCATCTAAATTTAATCTACATGAAATTGTAGATTATACCGTTGATTGTAAAGTTAAGGTTGGAGACGCCGTAATCAAACTACCTGATTTTCAACAAAAAATTGGGGCATTAAGCACTTTTGCCAATGCCTATGTATTAAACTGCATTGTCATCGAAGCTATTAATATGATGGTAAAGGATGGAATAAAACCTCCTGTTTGGATGAGTGGCAATGCACAAGGTGGGGATGAATGGAATAACCAGTTTATAGATCGATTCAAAAACAAGATAAGGGTGCTTTAATATGAAAAAAATATTATTTAAAAATGCTAGGATTATAACACCTTCAGGAATTACAAAGGGTGAACTCCTTGTCCATGGCGATACCATCGAGAAAATTGTATTTAATAGAGAAATCCATGATGAAGCCGATCAAGTTATCGATGTGAACAACAAATATTTATCACCTGGCTTTATAGATGTTCATACCCATGGCGCTGGGGATGCAGACTTTATGGATGGTAACATAGATGCAATATACAATGCATGTAAAGCCCATATGATTCACGGGACAACGTCTATAGTACCCACAACAATAACAAGTACAAAGGAGTCTCTTTTGCACTTCATTGATCTTTTTAATAAGGTAGACCTAAGAAAAAAAGGGCTACCTAATATTCTAGGTTTACATTTAGAAGGACCCTACTTTGCATACAATCAAAGGGGTGCACAAGACCCTAAATATTTAAGAAATCCCGATGAAAGGGAGTATAAAGAAGTATTAAGCAGAACAGATCGCATCATCAGATGGTCCTTTGCAGTTGAGTTAGAAGGATCTAAAGAATTTTTAAATACATTAAGAACCTATAATATTATTAGTTCACTAGCACACTCCGATGCTACTTGTGAAGAGGTTATTAGAGCTTACGAAAACGGGTTATCGGCACTAACACATTTTTATTCAGCCATGTCTACTGTTAAAAGAGTTAATGCTTACCGTGTTGCTGGTGCAGTAGAGGCTGGGTATTTATTGGATGATTTGTTTGTGGAGGTTATTGCTGATGGAAAACACTTGCCCAAAGAATTATTGCAACTGATTTATAAGATAAAAGGACCGGATAAAATTTGTTTAGTGACAGATTCTATGAGAGCAGCAGGAATGCCAGATGGAGAATATATTTTAGGAAACAAAGAAAATGGTATGAAGGTAATTTCAGAAGAAAATGTTGCAAAACTTATGGATAGAACTGCATTTGCAGGAAGTGTAGCAACAGCTGATAGGCTTGTGAGAACATTTCATAAATTAACTAATGCTCCTTTACATGAAGTAATAAAAATGATAACTTTGACACCAGCAAAGTTATTAAAAATTAATCACAAAAAAGGATCCGTTGGTGAAAATAAAGATGCAGATTTGTTGATATTTAATGAAAATATCAATATTGAAATGGTTATGGTGATGGGTGAAATTAATTACAGTGTATAATGGATGATCTCAGTTGTAGTAAGATGGGGCTTCACTTCTTTCCTAATAAAGAAAACCTCTGGTTTGAACACGATATCAAAACTCTTTAATTATGATTAAATTATTTAATTTCCTTTTGATAAAATTGAATTACCTAAGTTTTGCATAAATAACTAACAGGTCTTAAAGAGAATATAGCGTCATGAGTGCAACAAGAAATACCATCCTTAGTAAGGTTGTAGTCAAAACTACTAAGGAGAACGAGGATTAAGAAAAATATAAGTTTTGCTGAATTTCCAATACCTAATACCCAGAAAATCTTTGTAAATATTAATGGCATCAAAAGCAAAATCACCGATAAAGGTATCTGCTTAAATATATGGATGTTTATTTAAAAAGTTAAATAGAACTAATTAAAGAGATTTTGAATAACTAGAGGATTAATCTTCATTAGGAGAATGAAACTTTTTCAAGAACAATTGTAAAAGTAAAGCCTACATCATAGAAGTAAGAGGATATTCTCTAGGTTTCTCATTAAATGCATAGTAACTACAATAAAAAGAAAGAGGTATTAACTCATCAAGATCAAGGTGTTCTTCTAAAAGAGAAAGAAAGTGATGCTTATTAATTTCAAAATAATTGGTATAGTCACAATAAACTTCGGCCAAAGAAAAAATGTTTATGTGTTTAAAGTAGACATGTATAACTCCTTTCTAGGTTGGTAAATTTGTTTCTGTTAATTTAATTTTTACTATCATCTGGAGAGGAGTTATATTTTTTATATCAAAACCTACCTGTAACTATATGAGCCGTAGCGTTTCGCAAATGCCTATTAAAAATAAAATAGTAAGGAGCTGATAACATTGAAAATGACCTTTAGATGGTACGGGGAGAATGATTCCGTTACCTTAGAGTACATTAAGCAAATTCCAGGTATCGTGGGTATTGTTTCCGCAATTTATGATATTCCTGTTGGAGAACCATGGCCTATGGATAAGATTCTTGAACTGAAGAACAAAGTAGAAGCCAATGGTCTAAAGTTATCTGTAATAGAGAGCGTACCTGTACATGAAGATATTAAATTAGGAAAATCAACAAGAGAGCAATACATCAAAAACTATAAAACGACAATTCGAAGATTAGGGCAAGCTGGTATTAAAGTAATCTGCTACAATTTCATGCCGGTCTTTGATTGGACTAGATCAGATTTGGAATACCAATTATCAGATGGTTCTACAGCTTTGATTTTTGATGAAAAAATAGTAGAGAAAATGGACCCATCTACCGGGGAATTAAGCCTTCCAGGGTGGGATACTAGCTATACTAAAGAAGGATTAAAAGCTTTATTAGATGAGTACAAGCAGGTAGATGAAGAAAGGCTTTGGGAAAATCTTGAGTATTTCTTAAAAGAAATCATTCCTGTAGCGGCAGAAGAAGACGTAAAAATGGCTATCCATCCAGATGATCCACCATGGCCTATTTTTGATCTTCCAAGAATTATTACTAATGAAGATAATCTAGAAAGATTTTTAAATTTAGTCAATCATCCTAATAATGGTCTAACTCTATGTAGTGGTTCATTAGGGGTGTCAAAGAATAATGACATGGCAAGACTTGTAAGAAAATTCGGCAAGAAAATTCACTTCTCCCATATGAGAAATGTAAAAATTACTGGACCTAAATCTTTTGAAGAATCTGCCCATCCTTCCCAGTACGGTTCTTTAGATATGGTAGATATTTTAAAGGCTTATCACGATGTAGGTTTTGATGGGCCTATGCGTCCAGACCATGGTAGAATGATCTGGGGAGAAACAGGGAAACCAGGATATGGTCTATATGATAGAGCTTTAGGTGCAACCTATCTTATGGGAATTTGGGAAACTTTAGAGAAAACTAGAAAACAGAAGGGATAGGAGGAATACGATGTTACCATTTAAAATTGATTTAACAGATAAAGTTGCAGTTGTCACTGGTGGTGGAGGTGTATTGTGCAGCGAATTTGCTAAGGCTTTAGCTGAATGTGATGCTAAAGTTGCAGTATTAGACTTAACAGAGGAATATGCTAGACGAGTAGCCAATGAGATCAATGATAAAGGTGGAAAGGCTATTGAGGTAGTTGCTAATGTTTTAGATATTGAAAGTCTTGAAGAGGCAAAAAAACTAATAAATGATAAATTAGGTACAGTAGATATTTTAATCAATGGAGCTGGTGGCAATCATCCAAAGGGAACAACTACAAAGGAATATTTATTTAAAGAGGATTTACACAACAATACTGATATTACAACCTTCTTTGACCTAGATCCAAAGGGTGTGGAGTTCACCTTTAATCTTAACTTCATAGGAACGTTGTTGCCTACACAGGTTTTTGCAAAGGATATGATTGATAAAGAAGAGGCTTGTATTGTTAATGTTTCTTCTATGAATGCCTACACTCCCTTAACTAAAATCCCTGCCTATAGTGGAGCCAAGGCAGCTGTTAGCAACTTTACCCAATGGCTGGCAGTCCACATGTCTAAGGTAGGCATTCGAGTAAATGCTATTGCTCCTGGATTTTTTTTAACGAAGCAAAATGAAGGACTTTTATTAAATAAAGATGGTAGCTTTACACAAAGGGCGAATAAAATTATTGGTCAAACTCCAATGGAGAGATTTGGTAAACCTGAAGAGCTAATAGGAACCCTCCTTTGGTTGGTTGATCATAAAGCATCTAGCTTCGTAAATGGTATTACTGTGCCTGTAGATGGTGGATTTTCCTCCTACTCAGGTGTTTAAGGATTTAACGGTCTTATGCTTGGTCATCCTGAAAAAAGTTAAGAAATTTGCCATAGTATAAACACTTAAAATCTTTACAAATACTCAGGATGACTGTTGTTTTAGCCCATGTTGAATTTTCATCTAAGATTAGTATTTACCTTTAATATGACCTTGAAATTTAAAATAGCAAAAGACATTCTATTATGAACATAGGTATTTTATGATATGATAACTATGAGGTGGTAAAATGAGTGTTACGATAAAAGACATAGCAAGGATTGCAAAGGTTTCCCATACAACTGTATCTAGAGTCCTCAATGATAGTCCTTTAATTAGTGAAAAAACAAAAAAAAGAATAAAAAAGATTGCAGAGGAATTAAATTATACCCCTAATTATAGTGCTAGAAGCTTAGTTTTGGATAGATCTTACCATATTGGACTGTTTTTTTCCACAATCAATAAAGGTACTTCATCAAATTTCTTTTATGAGGTTGTCAGGGGTGTAAATAACACAATAAAGGATCAATATAATCTTATTGTAAAAGGTATTGATGATTATCATAATCTAAATAGTATAAACAAACGAAATTTTGATGGAATCATAATTATGAGTCAAAGCACAGAAGATACCCCTTTTATTAAACATGTTTTAGAAAAAAAAATTCCTCTAGTGGTTTTAAATAGATATATACAAAACAGTAATCTAGTTAATATTTTGTCGGATGATAAAAAAGGTTCCTATAATGGAGCACAATATTTAATTCAATTAGGGCATAGGAAAATTGGCTTAATAGAGGGTAAACAAGGTTTTAAGTCTACGGAAGAAAGAAAAGAAGGATTTTTGCAGGCATTAAGGGATTACAACATTCCTGTAGATGAAGCATTCATTGTAAAGGGGAATTATGATCTAGAAAGTGGCTATAGGACTATGAAATATCTTTTACAGCTTCAAGACTTACCTACAGCTATTTTTTCTTCTAATGATGATATGGCTGTAGGGGCAATGAAGGCAATCATAGAAAAAGGCCTTAGTATACCTGAAGATATTTCTATAATTGGGTTTGATGACAACGTTTTTTCTTCATTTTTGACACCTGCTTTAACTACTGTCAAAAGACCTATTGAAGCAATAAGTGAAGAAGGGGGAAGGAAGTTGATAAAGTTAATTAATCAAGAAGATATAAAAAAAGAAACCATATATATTAATACTAAACTGGTAATACGGGACTCAGTGAAGGTCTTGGAGAAATAGTTTTTTAAAGATATATTGAGGAATTTTTTAACGAAACAATGCACACGTTAAACTAAAAACAGGAGGAATATGAAGTGAAATTAGAAAAATCTATATACAAGGAATATAAAAGTTACCCAGAAAAAATAATACAATTTGGTGAAGGAAATTTTCTAAGAGCATTTGTAGATTGGAAGATAGATAAAATGAATAAAGAAATAGGCTTTAATAGTGGGGTAGTGGTTGTACAGCCTTTGGATAATGGTTTGGTAAATAAGCTAAATCAACAGGATGGCTTATATACCCTGTATCTAAATGGTATCAAGAATGGTGAGGTTGTTACCGAGCATTCAATTATTAATTGTATTGCAAGGGGAGTTAATACCTATACAGACTATGATGAATATTTAAAGATTGCAGAAAACCCAGAACTAAGGTTTGTCATTTCTAATACAACAGAAGCAGGGATCGCCTACAATGAGGAAGATAAATTAGAGGATAGACCACAGATGAGCTTTCCAGGAAAATTAGCAGCCCTATTATACCATAGATATAAAACCTTTAATGGAGATAGAAGCAAAGGATTAATATTTATCCCTTGTGAACTCATAGATAAAAATGGAGAAAATCTTAAGGCTATTCTTTTGAAGCTTGCAGATCAATGGAAACTAGAAGAAGATTTTAAAGCATGGCTTCATGAAGCCAATACCTTCTGCAATAGCTTAGTTGATAGAATTGTTCCGGGGTATCCAAAGGGAAAAATTCAGAAAATTTGCCAGGAGCTTGGTTATGAAGATGATTTGGTGGTAGAGGGAGAGCAATTCCACCTTTGGGTTATCGAGGGGCCAGCTTGGGTAAAGGACGAATTTCCTGCACATAAAGCTGGATTGAATGTACTATTTGTAGAGGATATGACCCCTTACAGAATAAGAAAAGTAAGAATATTAAATGGTGTCCATACCAGCATGGTGCCTGTAGCTTATTTATATGGCTTAAATACTGTTAGGGAAAGTGTAGAGGATCCTGTAGTAGGCAAATTCGTATTAGAAGCAGTTTTCCAAGAGATTATTCCTACCTTAGATTTATCTATGGAGGAGTTGGAGAAATTTGCCCATGATGTACTAGATCGTTTTAGGAATCCATTTATTAAGCACGAATTAATGAGCATTGCTTTAAACTCCATGTCTAAATTTGAAACTAGGGTGTTGCCTTCTCTTTTAGAGTATAAAAATAGAAGAGGAAGCCTTCCAAAGAGGCTAGTATTTTCATTAGCTGCATTAATTGCCTTCTACAAAGGCAAAAGAAATAATGAAAATATTCATCTAGCTGATGATCTAGAGGTTCTAAACCAATATAAGGAACTTTGGGGAGACTATGATGGATCAGAAGATTATTTGGTATATATTGTAAAAACTATTTTATCCAATGAAAAGATTTGGAAAATGAATTTAAATGAAGTCGAAGGATTGACTTCAGCTGTGACAAAATACCTGATTGTTATTGAAAAGGAAGGTATTAAAGCTGCTATAGAAAAGGTGATGATATAATATGAAACCTTATATTAAAATCAATGAACTGGATAATGTAGCTGTTGCTTTAAGGGATTTAAGTAAAAATGATATAGCCCTATTTAATGATTATAAAGTGGAACTTTTAGAGGATATCAAAAGGGGTCATAAGTTTGCTTTAGCAGAAATAAAAAAAGGTGTAAATATTATAAAATATGGTGCTCCTTTAGGCCACGCGATAAAGACAATAAGCATAGGGGAATGGGTACACTCCCACAACACAAAAACAAATCTATCAGGTGTCAGCGAATATACCTTTAATCAACAATGCCATGAAATAAGTAGGGAAGATAAAAAGTTAACCTTTAAAGGATATCATAGAAAAAATGGCAACGTAGGTATTCGAAATGAATTGTGGATTATTCCCACAGTAGGTTGTGTCAATGGCATTGCTGAAACCATTATTAGAAGGTTTAAAGAGGAAGTAAATCCACAAGGAATTGATGCTATAGAAGTATTTAAGCATAACTATGGCTGTTCTCAGCTTGGTAATGATCATAACAACACGAGAACTATTTTAGGTGATATTGTTAAGCATCCTAATGCTGGTGGAGTGCTAATAATGGGGCTAGGCTGTGAAAATAACTATGTTTCTGCCTTCAAGGAATCTTTAGGAGGATTTGATGAGGATAGGGTGAAATTCCTTATTACTCAAGAGGTGTCAGATGAGATAGAAATAGGAGTACAATTATTAAAGAAACTATATCAACAAATGATAAAGGATGAGAGAAAGGATACACCTATTTCTGAATTAAAGGTAGGACTAAAATGTGGTGGTTCTGATGGATTATCAGGCATTACTGCTAATCCCTTGGTAGGAGCATTTTCTGACTTCTTGATTTCTCAAGGAGGCACAACGATTTTGACGGAGGTTCCAGAAATGTTTGGTGCGGAAATCCTCCTTATGAATCGAGCAGAAAACGAAGATGTATTCCAAGCAACGGTAGACCTTATCAATGATTTTAAACGATATTTTATTGAACACAATCAGCCAATTTATGAAAACCCTTCCCCGGGCAATAAGGAGGGGGGTATTACAACTCTAGAGGAAAAATCCTTAGGCTGTACCCAAAAAGGTGGTAGGGCAATGGTTGTAGATGTACTAAAATATGGAGAAGTACTAAAGAAAAAAGGATTGAATCTTTTAAATGCTCCAGGAAATGATCTTGTTGCCGCTACAGCTTTGGGAGCTTCTGGATGTCAAATACTACTGTTTACAACAGGTAGAGGCACACCCTTTGGTAGTTTTGTACCAACTATTAAGGTTTCAACCAATACATCTATATATGAGCTAAAGCCCCATTGGATTGATTTTAATGCAGGTACATTAGTAGAGGATGAATCAATGGAGGAAGTATTGGAGAAATTTATTCAATATATTATTCAGGTGGCCAGTGGAGAACTTGTTAACCATGAAAAAAATAACTTCAAGGAGATTTCTATTTTCAAAACTGGGGTTACACTATAGAGAGGATAGGGTGATAGAAATGAAAAAATTTATGGATGAAAACTTTCTTTTAAGTACCAAGACAGCCGAAGAACTATATCATAATTATGCAAAACATATGCCTATCTATGATTACCATTGTCATTTAAGTCCAAAAGAAATTCATACTGATAAGAAGTACAGAAACATTACTGATGTATGGTTAGGTGGAGACCACTATAAATGGAGGGCTATGAGAAGTAATGGTATAGAGGAGAAGTATATAACAGGAGATGCTAGTGATTATGAAAAATTTATGGCTTGGGCTAAAACCTTATCCATGTGTATTGGAAATCCCTTATATCATTGGACCCATCTAGAGCTCCAAAGGTACTTCGGTATCTATGATATATTAAATGAATCTACCGCTGATGATATTTGGAATAAGTGTAATGAGCTTATTGTAAGAGATGATTTTACAGCAAAGGAATTAATAAAAAAGTCTAATGTAAAGGTAATATGTACAACAGATGATCCTATAGATGATTTAAATTATCATATTGCTATTAAAGACGATGAGACCTTTGGCGTAAAAGTTCTTCCTACTTTTAGACCTGATAAGGGATTAAATGTTGAAAAAAAAGGGTTTTACCAATGGTTAGAGAGCTTACAAGCGGTATCTGGAGTAAATGTTATAGATTACACCACCTATCTCCAAGCCCTACAACAAAGAATTGACTTCTTCCATGAAGTAGGTTGCAGAGTATCAGACCATGCTCTAGATACTGTAGTTTACCAAGCTGGAAGTTTAGAAGAAGTAGAGACAATATTTCTCAAGGTGCTGGCAAAGGAAAGCACAACTCAAGAGGAGCTTCATAAGCTGAAAACCTATACCTTAAAATTCTTTGCTCAGAACTATAGTAAATATGGCTGGGCTATGCAGCTTCATATTGGAGCCCTAAGAAACAATAATACAAGAATGTTCCAGTATTTAGGACCAGATACAGGGTATGACTCCATCAATGATGAAAATATAGCTACCCCTTTATCAAGGGTTTTAGATGATCTTGATGAAGAAGGGCAGTTGCCTAAAACCATATTATACTGCTTAAACCCTAAGGATAACTATGTTTTAGGAACTATGATAGGCAATTTTCAAGGAGGAGGAGTAGCAGGAAAAATCCAATTTGGTTCAGGATGGTGGTTTAATGATCAAAAAGAAGGTATGATAGCCCAAATGACTTCGCTGGGAAATCTTGGATTATTAGGCGGATTTGTTGGCATGTTGACGGATTCAAGAAGCTTCTTGTCCTATCCAAGACATGAGTACTTTAGAAGAATTCTTTGCGATCTTATAGGTCGATGGGTAGAAGATGGAGAGTTGCCCTATGACTTAGAATACCTTGGCGTTATTGTAGAAAATATTTGCTATAACAATGCTAAAAATTATTTTGATATTTTAAAATAAGAGTGCTGATAACTAGCACTGAGGTTGTTGAAAAAAGGGTAGTTTTTCTGAGAGAAAAACTACCCTTTTTGAAATTTGATGTAAAAGCATATTAAAGTCTACAAAAATATAGCATTATCTTCTATTTTATATCTTTTTTATGTTTAATATGGTTGCTGTAATCAAAGCTTGTACATTAACACCTTCCTTGATAATCTCCATTAGGAGATTTTTTTAAGCCCTTTATTTTGATTTAATCTTTCTAACAATCAATTAAATATTGATTTTGAAGGAGTTTTATTAAAATATTAAAGCTACAGCAATATCTTAAGATAGGATTTTTACTTAAGTTTTAAAACAAGATTTTTGTGCACTCCATATAAGCGACTGACATCAAATAAAAGATTTCATTCATCTACTTAGGACAAATATGTCTTACAAGTAAAACCATTAATAAAATTGAGTAATAATTGTAATATAACTTATAAAATAGTAATAATCAATAAAATTAATATAGAATCATCATTTATTCTTTAAAAATCGTGCTTTAATCTAAAAATATTATTTAAAAACTTTTCAAAAAATATTGACAATACATATCTAACTTCAGTATAATCATAAGTAAGTTATAAGTTGTAAGACAAGTTAAACGAGGAAGTGATCTATATGGAACAGAAAAAAATGAATACCAGTGAAATCGTTTACAGAACTATTGAAGAAAAAATCTTCAATAAAGAGTGGACACCGGGGATGAAGATAGCTTCAGAAAATCAGTTATCTCAAGAATTAGGTGTCAGTAGAATGTCAGTAAGAGAAGCTATTGAAAAAATGGTGGCCCTTAATGTACTGACAAAAAAACAGGGTGGTGGAACATTTGTTAACGAACTATCTCCTTCCATCTACCTTAATAGTTTAATTCCAATGTTACTTTTTGATAATGATAACTTGTTGGATGTATTGGAATTTAGAGAGGTAATAGAGGTGGATAGTGCTAGACTTTGTGCTGAGCGCTGTGATGAGGAAACCATTGGGGTTCTGGAAAGTTGTTATCAAATCATGTGTGATAATAACAACAAATCACCGGAATTTTCAAATGCTGACTATCAATTTCACATGGAGATAGCCAAAGGAACAAAAAACTCTTTAATTATAAAGGTCAACAGTATTTTAACGGATATTTGGAAATTTCAACAGAAGGAAATCAATCGTTACTTAGGACCATCTGGGGGTGTCCAAGAGCATAAAAAAATCCTAGATGCCATTAAAGCAAGAGACTCTGAATTAGCAGCTCTTTTTATGAAACGACATATCGAGAGAACCTATAATGAAATTTTTACAATTAAAGCAAGAGAAGAAAGTGAAGAAAATCAATAGAGAGTTGAAGGTGAGGTCATGAAAAGTTTAACGGTAAAATTCCCTAATTACACTATCCAGGAAAAACTTCTATCTAAAGTTGGAGAGATGCTGAGAAGTTATGGAGAAACTGTGCTGGTGATGGGAGGAAGAACTGCCTTAGAAAAGACAGAGGAAGAACTGAAAAAGTCGTTTAAAAGTAATGGGTTAGAAGCAGTTGACTTTATGTGGTATGGTGGAGAATGTACCTATGCCAATATAAATAAGGCTGCTGAAATAGCTAAATTGGAAGGCGTAGACATGATTATAGGGGTTGGTGGGGGAAAGGCTCTTGATACAGCTAAGGCTGCTGCTGAGCGGGCGGGACTTCCGTCTTTTACAATACCAACTACTGCTGCAACATGTGCAGCTACTACACCCCTCTCTATTGTATATACAGAAAAAGGGGACTTTGAAGCCTTATTTCACTTAAATGAACCACCGGTTCATATTTTTATGGATAGTAGCATCATTGCTAATGCTCCTACAAAGTATTTATGGGCTGGCATAGGTGATACCATAGCAAAATACTATGAAGTAGATTTGGCCAGCAGAGGAAAAAAACTATCCCATAGCGCAGCTATGGGTAAAGAATTAAGCACCATGTGTGTGGAACCACTGATTGAATTCGGAAAGAAGGCGTTACAAGATAGTGAAAATAAAGTAGCTTCCTATGAGTTAGAACAAGTTATCTTAAACAATATCATCAGTACTGGTATGGTTGCCATGTTGGTGGGAGATGAAAATAATGGCGCTATAGCCCATGGGCTGTTTTATGGATTTACATTATTAGAAGAGATAGAAAAGTATCATCTACATGGAGAGGTGGTGGCCTATGGTGTATTGGTACTTTTAGCTATAGATAAGCAAGATGCAGAGTTAGATAGATTAATAACCTTTTATGAGGACATAAACTTACCAACAACATTGGGAAAAATGGATGTTAAACATGAAAGAGAGTATTTAGAAACTGTATTAGAAAAAGCAATTAATGCACCGGATATGAAAAAAACACCCTATCCAATTACAAAGGACATGATTTTTGAAGCTATAGAAAAGCTAGAGGCTAGAAAAGTTTAAGAAAGTATTGCTAATGATTCTTTGTACATAGTACAAAATCATTATATAAAAAATTTACATGAGGGGGAAAGAACCATGAAAAACATGAAAAAATTAGTTGCATTAATGTTGGTATTGGCAATGATCTTAGTTGGATGTAGCAGTGAACCAGCTGGTGGGAACGAAGGAACTGAAGCTGGCGGTGAGCAAGAAACCTTTGTAATCCGGGCAGGAATTGGTCTTAATGATCAACATCCACAGTTCAAAGGTTTAGAAGTATTTAAAGAGTATGTTGAAAGAGAAAGTGATGGAAGAATTGAAGTTCAATTATTCCATAGCAGTCAATTAGGTGATGATATCCAAATGATGGAAGCTTTACAGTTGGGAAGTCAAGAAATGACATGTCCTTCAACTGCACCTATTACTTCTATTGATAAGAGATTTATGGCTTTTGACCTACCGTTCTTATTCCCAACTCCTGAAGTAGCAGACGCTATTTTAGATGGTGCTATTGGACAAGAATTACTTGATGGGTTACAAGACCATGGATTAGTAGGATTAGCCTACTGGGAAAATGGTTACCGTCATTTAACAAACAGTAAAGTCGCTGTATCTACACCAGAAGATATGTCAGGTCTAAAAATTAGAACGATGGAAAACCAAGTTCACTTAGATTTCTTTAGAGCCATGGGTGCTCAACCAACTCCAATGCCTTTTGGTGAGTTATTTACAGCTATGCAACAGGGTGTAGTAGATGGTCAAGAAAACCCAGTTCCAACTATCTACCTACAAAACTTTGATGAAGTACAGGATTACACAACATTAACAGGTCACGTTTACAGCCCATTTGTATTCATGATGAGCAAAATCTTCTATGATAGATTACCAGCTGATTTACAACAAATCGTTAGAGATGGTGCTCTTGTAGCTAGAGATGAACAAAGAGTAATTAACCGTGAATACACAGAAGAGTTAACCGATGGATTAAGACAAAAGGGTATGACTGTTATCGAGCTAACACCTGAGCAACAACAAGCTTTCCAAGCGGCTACAAGTTCAACAGTTGAAAAGTTTAGAGATGAAATCGGTGCAGAAACTGTAGATAGAATTTTAGCAGAAATTGAGCGTTTATCTAACTAATAATAAAAACCGTTAAGTTTAAGAGTAGCTCAACAACTGTATATAGGAGAATAAAATTAAAAAGGAGTTTAAATTATATTAAACTCCTTTTTAAATAGAAGGAGGCAGCAGATGGTGGAAAAATTAAGTTATATCCCTAAGGGATTAGGAGTAGTGAACAAGTGGATTAGCCAAATATTTAAATTAGCCATCGTTTTGAATTTAATAGTAATGGTTGGTATCGTATTTTATGCCGTTATAAGTCGTAACTTTCTAAATGCCTCTATTGCCTGGGCAGAAGAATTATCAAGAATACTGTTTATATGGCTAGTATTTAGTGGTGCTGTTTTAGGTCTTTTTTATAAAGAACATTTGGGATTAACACTGTTAGTAGATCGATTAAAACCCCGACAACAACTAATTTTTGAAATTGTTTCATGGATTTTAATTATAGTAGTAACAAGAGCCATGATTTTAGGTGGCGACAGAATTGTAACAACCATTAGGAATGCTAGAACACCTGCTTTAGGATTGCCTACAGCTCTAAAATATTGGCCAGTTTTAATAGCAGGATATGCAATGGTATTAATTAGTATTGAGAACTTATTCAATAGTATTATAAAGTTAACAAAATTTTTTTTGAATAGGAATGAAAAGGGGGAATAGACAAATGGATATGCTCATAATATTTTTAGCAGCCCTATTTGGATTTCTATTGATTGGGGTACCAGTAGCTTTTTGTCTAGGCTTGGCAGCTCTAGTCATGATGGGACTGCAGAACTTCGGTTTTGACGTGCTGGTACAGAAGATGGTTGGTGGTATTGACAGCTTCCCCCTATTAGCAGTGCCATTTTTTATGCTGGCAGGGGAAATTATGAACACCGGAGGTATAGCAAAAAGAATTATCAACCTTTCCAATGCCCTAGTTGGGCACATAACTGGGGGATTAGGTCTGGTAAATATTGTAGCTAGTATGTTTTTCGGTGGAATTTCTGGTTCCTCTGTTGCAGATACTGCTGCAATTGGAGGATTATTGATTCCTGCCATGAAGGAAGATGGCTATGATGCAGATTTTTCTGCTGCTGTAACAGCATCATCATCTACTATGGGTATTGTTATACCACCTAGTATTCCTATGATTTTATTTGGATTAATTAGTGGAGTTTCAGTAGTAAGAATGTTCTTAGGGGGTATTATACCTGGAATCATGATTGGTGCTTCTTTATTAATTCTAACCTATGTTATTTCTAAGAAAAGAAAATATCCCAAAGGAGAAAAGTTCTCTATTATTAGAGTTTTTAAAGCTCTTAAGGAATCTATTTGGGCGGTGTTTTTGCCTGTAATTATTATAGGTGGTATCATATCTGGATACTTTACACCTACTGAGGCAGCTGTTGTATCGGTTGTATATGCATTAATTGTTTCTCTGTTTATTTACAAGGAAATGACATTAAAAGATTTGCCTAAGATATTGATTGATACTGGGAAAACTACAGGTATTGTTATGCTGGTTGCAGGAACAGCTATGGTAGTGGCATGGCTATTAACTGTTGTGAGAATTCCACAGTCTATAGCTGCAACGATTTTATCTATTTCTGAAAGTCCTATTATTGTACTATTGATTATAAACTTCTTCCTATTATTAGTAGGTAGTGTTATGGATTTAACACCAGCTTTATTGATCTTAGCTCCAGTTTTATTACCAGTTGCAACAGCAGTAGGGATAGATCCAGTATTCTTTGGGGTTATGATGGTAATCAATTTGGGGATAGGTCTAGTAACACCTCCGGTTGGTACAATTTTATATATCTCCTGTGGGATTGCTAAGATTTCTTTGGAACGTATTACAAAGGCCATGATGCCTTTCCTTGTTACCCAGGTAGCTGTACTACTGTTAATTATTATATTCCCCCAGTTAGTACTTTGGATTCCTAACGCAATGAGATAAAAGCAACTTAACTTAGAGGAGGTAACCCTCGGAATTTTAATGAAAATTGCTTCATGTGGTACTTTGGACTACTATTTGCTAAAGACATAGTCTTAGCCATA
Organism: Natronincola ferrireducens; assembly: GCF_900100845.1. Classification (NCBI taxonomy): domain Bacteria; kingdom Bacillati; phylum Bacillota; class Clostridia; order Peptostreptococcales; family Natronincolaceae; genus Natronincola; species Natronincola ferrireducens. The sequence goes on from NZ_FNFP01000001.1 coordinate 698,213, forward strand.
TGCTGAAGGGGAAAAATCGAATCATAATCACTATAGTAGAAATGAAAGGTTCAGGTGGGACATAGATGTTAAAAAGTCAAGAAATTAGAAAAAAAGCACCGGAAATGGACTCTTTGAGAATTGGAATGGGGTGGAAGGTGGAAGAATTATCCCAGCCTCAAATTATTATAGAAAGCACTTTTGGTCATAGTCATCCTGGAAGCGCCCATTTAGATGTTTTAGTAGAGGAAGCTTATCAGGGAGTTATGGAAAGGGGAGGAAAACCAGCTAAATTCTTTGCCACCGATATTTGTGACGGCCAAGCCCAAGGTCATGATGGTATGAATTATTCTTTAGCATCTAGGGAATATATAGCCAATATGATAGAGATTCACATCGGGGCTACGCCCTATGATGCAGGAGTATTCATTGCCAGTTGTGATAAGGGTATGCCGGCCCACTTAAAAGCTATTGCAAGAATGGATATTCCATCCATTGTTGTACCTGGTGGCACCATGAAGGCTGGTCCTAATATGCTGACATTAGAGCAAATAGGCACCTATAGTGCAAGATTTGAGAGAAAAGAAATAACAGAGGAAGAATTTACTCATTTTAAGCATAATGCATGTCCATCCTGTGGAGCATGTTCCTTTATGGGAACAGCTGCTACGATGCAAATCATGGCAGAAGCCTTGGGTTTAGCGTTGCCTGGAACAGCCTTTATGCCAGCTACAGCAGAGGAATTAAAGGGGTTAGCTAGAAAAGCTGGAGAACATGCTCTAAAGCTTGTAGAAATGGATTTAAAACCAAGTCAAATTTTAACAAAAAAAGCTTTTGAAAATGCTATTATGGTTCATGCAGCAATAGCGGGTTCTTCCAACTCTCTGCTCCATGTTCCTGCGATTGCCCATGAGTTAGGGATAGAAATAAAGCCAGAAATGTTTGACGAAATCCATAGAAGGATTCCCTATATTTTAAATATCCGGCCTAGTGGATTTTATCCGGGAGAATACTTCTGGTATGCAGGAGGTGTCCCAGGTGTTATGGAGGAAATTAGAGAATACCTACATCTAGATGCTATAACAATTACTGGTAAAACCCTAGGTGAGAATTTAGATGAGCTAAAGAAAAATGGATACTATGATACTTGCTATCAATATTTAACAGATAAAGGGGTAAGGAAAGAAGACATTTTAAAAACAGTTAAAGATCCTATTCAATCTCAAGGAGCGATAGCTGTTTTAAAAGGAAATCTAGCACCAGAGGGTGCTGTTGTTAAGCATTCAGCTATTGCTAAGGAAATGCTACAGGCTACATTAGAGGCTAGAGTTTTTGATAGTGAAGAAGAAGCGATGGAGGCAGTGCTGACAAAGGAAATTAAACCAGGAGATGCAGTGTTTATCCGTTATGAAGGTCCAAAGGGATCTGGAATGCCTGAAATGTTTTATACCACAGAAGCTATTGCTTCTGATCCAGAATTGATTTCAACTACAGCGTTAATTACCGATGGTAGATTTTCTGGTGCCACTAGAGGACCAGCTATTGGACATGTTTCTCCCGAGGCCTCTGAAGGAGGGCCTATTGCTCTAGTGGAAGAAGGAGATTTAATTGGATTAGATATTCCTAATAGAAGTATTGATATTATTGGTGTTAAAGGTGAAGAAAAGTCTCAAAAAGAAATAGAAAAGGTTTTAGCTGAGAGAAAAGCTAAGTGGGTACAACCACAGCCTAAATATACAAAAGGTGCTTTAGGCATCTATACTAAACTAGCTGTATCCCCTATGAAGGGTGGATATATGGAGTAATAAATAGTCCGTTCTTTTGAATGGACTATTGCTTTATAGAATAACGAGGGGGGATACTGTGAAAATAACCAAATTCAAATTATATCAAGTACCACCAAGATGGTTGTTTTTAAAGATCGAAACTGACCAGGGTATATGGGGTTGGGGAGAGCCTGTGATAGAGGGGAGAGCCCACACGGTAAAGGCTGCAGTAGAGGAGTTAAGTGAATACTTAATAGGAAAAGACCCCTTAAGAATTGAAGATCACTGGCAGGTGCTGTATAGGGGAGGGTTTTATAGGGGAGGCCCTATTTTAATGAGTGCTATTTCAGGTATAGATCAAGCCCTATGGGATATTAAAGGGAAATATTATAATGCTCCAATTTATGAACTTTTGGGGGGAGCTTGTAGAGATAAAATTAAGGTTTATTCTTGGATAGGGGGAGATAGACCTAGCGATGTAGCTGAAGCAGCCCTGGAAAAGAAGCAGCAGGGCTTTATGGCTATAAAAATGAATGGAACTGAAGAACTTCAATATATTGATAGCTATGATAAAATCGATGAAGTAGTGGAGAGGGTAGATGCTATTAGAAGAGCTGTAGGCCAAAATTTCGGCATAGGAGTAGATTTCCATGGCAGGGTTCATAAGCCTATGGCAAAGATTTTAGCAAAGGCATTGGAGCCCTATAGACTTATGTTTATTGAAGAACCTGTATTGGATGAAAATCTAGAGGCATTAAAAGAAATAGCCATGCATACATCCACACCTATTGCCACTGGAGAAAGAATGTATAGTCGATGGGATTTTAAACAGATGCTTGCAGAGGGCTATGTTGATATTCTACAGCCTGATCTTTCCCATGCTGGGGGAATTACAGAATGTAGAAAAATTGCTACTATGGCGGAGGCCTATGATGTGGCTTTAGCTCCCCATTGTCCACTAGGACCTATAGCTCTAGCATCCTGTCTTCAGGTAGATGCAGTAAGTCATAATGCCTTTATTCAGGAGCAAAGCTTAGGTATTCATTACAACCAAGGTAATGATATCCTGGATTATTTAAAGAATAAAGCTGTATTTAAATACGAAAATGGCTTTGTAGAAATGCCTAAAGGACCAGGATTAGGTATAGAAATTGATGAGGAAAAAGTTAGGGAAGCATCGACGAAGGGACATAATTGGAAAAATCCTATTTGGCGACATGAAGACGGTAGTGTAGCTGAATGGTAGTAATATCTAATAAAAGGGGTGAAAAAGCTTGAACAAATTAAATAAACTTAAAAATATTGAAAAAATAGGTGTCGTTGCAATCCTAAGAAAGATTCAAGAAGAGAAGGTCTTAGATGTAGTGGAGGCTATTTATGAAGGAGGCGTTAATGCTATTGAGGTAACCTTTAATACTGTAGGGGCCGAGAGAATGATTACTAATATAAAGAAATCATTTGGAGATAAGCTCTTGGTTGGGGCTGGGACGATTATAAATGAAGAACAAGCAAATATAGCTATTGAAGCTGGAGCTGAATTCATATTAAGTCCTAGTTTGCATTATGATGTGATAAAAGTTGCTACTAAGAATGATATTATTGCTATACCTGGAGTGTACACCCCTACAGAAATGGTGTTGGCCCACCAGTGGGGGGCAGATATAGTGAAGTTGTTTCCTGCCGGCTCTGCAGGAACTGACTATATGAAATTGGTTAAAGCTCCTTTGGATGATATTCCTATTATGGCTGTAGGGGGAATTGATTTAAGCAATACAGCAGACTTTATTAAAGCTGGAGCGATTGGTGTTGGGATTGGAAGTGCCCTTACCCCTCAAAAATATATAATTTATGAAGAGTATGATAAAATTAGTGAGCTAGGGCAAGCTTTTGTAGAAGAAGTTAAAAAAGGTAGAGCATAAAACAAATCAAGAATAATGTGATGGGAAGTGGTTTTATGGGATATATTATTATAGATACAGGAACTACCAATACCCGTATTAGGTATATAGAAGGTGATAGCATATTAGGAGAATATCAAAGTAAAGTAGGTGTTAGAAACACCGCTATTGATAAAAGTACGCAAAAACTAAAGGATGCTTTACAGGAAGGTATCTCGCAAGTAATAGAAAAGAGCAATAAAAGTCTCCCAGATGTAAAAAAAATCATTGCCTATGGCATGATTACCTCTAACTTGGGTATTTTTGAAATTCCCCATCTTCAAACACCTGTAGGAATAGAAGAGTTATCTACAAATATAAGAAAGAAAATGTTTGAAGAAATATGTGAAAAACCTATTTGTTTTATTCCTGGTGTTAAAAATAGAATTGGTGAAGTTACTGTAGAAAACTTTCAAGATATGGATATTATGCGGGGTGAAGAAGTAGAAGCTCTTGGGGCTTTGGTCTACGCTTCAAGAAATCAAGATGTTATTTATATTTCTCCAGGTTCCCATACAAAATTTGTTTTTATTGATTCAGAAGGTAGAATTCAAAAATGCAGTACTACCCTTACGGGAGAGTTGTTATGGGCCTTATCTAAGGAAACTGTACTAGCTAGTGCTATACCACAAACTCTAATTACTTCTATTGATGAAGCTTATATAAAAAAGGGGATAGAAGCTGTAAAGCAGTATGGGTTTTCTAAAGCTTGTTTCCTAGTAAGGATTATGGAGATTTTTACAGAAGCTACTGACAACCAAAGGGTCAATTTTATTGCTGGAGCTATTTGCTATCATGATATCATTTCTATTGAAAAGGACCTTAAAGAAAGAGACCCATATATCATTATTGGAGGCAAGAAAATTTTAAGGGAATTATATGGTACTGTATTAAAGCTGATGAACTATGATGAAGATAAGATTAAGTTATTAAGTGATGATGAAGTTGAAAGGGTCAGTACTGTAGCTGCCATCAAAATTGTGGAAGGAAATCATGTGGATAAATAATCCTTTGGATTAAGAAGCTAAGCAGATAAAACTTAATAGAAAAGCAAAAACCTCAAAGTTTATTTTAAGAGCTTTGAGGTTTTATATTTTTTATTTTAGGAAAGACAGTTGCATTATTTTTATATCTGTTATATATTATATATAACAGATATAAAAATGGAGGTGTAAAATGCTATTAAAGATTGAGTTTGAATCAGAGATTCCTATTTATCAGCAAATTAAAAATCAAATTATTCAAGGGATTGCCTTAGGCTCTTTGCTTCCTGGAGAAGATCTACCCTCCGTAAGACAACTGGCAGTAGATATAGGGATTAACTTTCATACTGTCAACAAGGTCTATAACCAATTGAAGCAGGAGGGCTGGGTGGTTATCCATAGAAAAAGCGGTGTTATGATAAATCCTGAGCTGAATGTAGAAAAAACTGAAGAATATGTGGAAGCTTTAAAGGATTTACTAAAAATTACAACTGCTGAGGCCTATTTAAGAGGGGTTTCAAAGGAAGGGTTTATTAAGATGATAGAAACCTATTATAAAAGCTATGAAAGCCAAGAGGGGGAATAAAATGTTTCTATTTGTGTTTTTATTAAATCTATTTACTGTTTATATACCTCTACTACTTATAGGATACTTCATGCCTGACTTTATAAAAAGCACTTTACTTTTTGGGGTAGTTATTCCTGAGGAAGTTAGTAGAACAGAGGAAGTTGTTGGACTAAGAAAACGCTATAAAAGAAATTATGGATTATCAGGGTTAATCACCACCCTATTTCTAAATGTAGCAGCAATTTATTTTCAAAATACCCATATCCTTTACATGGGAATATTTTTATTGATTGTCATTATGACAATCACTTATGTAGATGTTCATAAGAGGGCTAAAGCCCTGAAAAAAGAAAAGGGATGGATGATGAATAAGAAACAGGTGGTGGTTGTAGACACCTGCCAAAGCTATAATAAAAAATTTATATCTCCCCATTGGTTTTGGTGTTCTGTAGGGATTGTCATCTTTACGATGTTGTTTACCATGATTCAGTACCCCCATTTACCAAATCAGATTCCTACACAGTTTGATTTTAAAGGTGCTGTTATGGGTTATACAGATAAAAATTTTTTTAGTGTATTTGGTTTACCTTTAACCCAAGTTGGGATGACGACTATGTTCTATATCATCTATAGAATTATCAAGAAGGTAAAGCCTAGTATTAACCCATCTAGACCTAAAACATCCTCCCTGCAAAACCAAATTGCCAAGAGGTATTGGGCAATTTATATGTTGGTTACTATAACCATTTTGAACCTACAATTTCTTTATATTCAGCTAAATGTTTTACAGGTGATAAATAGCTCTGAGGGTATAAGCATACTCATATACCTATTGGCCATAGGTATTCCAATACTGGGGGCTGTGGGCATTGCCATAAAAGCCGGACAAAGCGGCAGTAAAATAAAGATAGATTGTACTGAGGAAGCTGACAGCAGAGTAATCGATAGAGACGATGATGGATTTTGGAAGTGGGGGATGATTTATTACAATTCTCAAGATCCTAGTTTGTTTATAGAAAAAAGATTTGGTATAGGCTGGACCATTAACTGTGGTCATCCTGGAGGTATGGTTATTATGATTGCTACAGTTTTCATTCTCCTTGGGTCTCTAGTGATACCATGGATATTCAAGTGAAAATGAGGGAGCAAGGTTATTTATGAAGGATGGGGAAGGTTCACCAGTATCACCTATAGACAAAAAATATCAATAGGAAGAACCTATTTATTATGCTGTTGATTAACCTAACTTAAAGGTGTATAATGGTTTTGGTGTTGCTATTATTTAAATTAAAAGGGAGATGCATGAAAAAATGAAGGCACATGACTTCAAAAAACAACTTACCAAATTCACACTGAATTTAGAGTTGATTTTAGCAGTATGTTTAGCAGTGGCAATTCTTATTGGACTATTTGATATTGTGAAGTATTTAGCACATATTATCCAAACTGATCTTACGGACACCTATAATGTATTTAAAAAGTTTCTAGCTTTTACCCTATTGCTGGTAGTGGGTATCGAACTGGTTTTAATGTTATTATCCCATTCCACCAGTGCAATGCTAGAGTTGGTATTATTTGCCATAGCAAGAAAGATGTTAATTTATAGTGAAACGATGCTTGATCTAATACTGGGAACAGCTGCTATAGCAGGAGTATTTGCTATCAAGAAATATTTGATGACAAAGAAACCCCTCAGTGAGCGAGATGGTCATGTTATTTCAGCTGCACAATCTGTTCATGATATAAACTTTACAACAGGACTTGATATACCAGAAAATAAGGGAAATACCATCGGTGGATTAATTTGTCATTTATCAGAGGAAACCTGCACCCCTGTAGAAGAAGGGTCAGAATATGAAGTTGGTAACATAAAGATTAGAATTCTAAAAATGAAGGACGGGTTAATTGAAAAAGTAATTCTAAACGAGAATCATATAAGAGAAGTAGAGGAACGAATTTAACCTCTAATTCTATTACACTCTGTGAAAGCAAATGACACCAAACCAAATATTTGGGTCATTTGCTTTTTTGAGATTTTTAAAAAGAAAAAGACACATAATAATGGATGTATAAATAGTATAAAGAATCAGCAGTGCTTCTGTTTACAAATAGTTAATCATAGTATATAATGAATACTAAAATTTTACTTGTTTACCTTAGTTCACGCAGTGGTACGAACTTAAATATTAAAAAAAATATTAATATTCGCCAAGAGGAGATAAAGGAGGCATGTTTATGCACAAGAAGGTAGAGGACTTAATAGCTGAAGATATGATTTATTCGTTGCCCAGCTGGGCCCATGACAAGGATACTTTGACAAAAATTTTAAAGGCTCATCCTAATATTCAGTTTGTATCGGTGGTAGCTGTGGATTTAGGAGGAAACGATACAGATGAAAAAATTCCTATTTCCTTAATTTTAGAGGATATAGAAGAGTTTTTAAGTGTAGGGGTCCAGACGGATGGCTCCAGTGTTATGCTTAAGGGCATTGCAAGCTTAAATAATGCTAAAATAGATTTGATACCAGATTTAGAAGCCAATTGGATTGTAGATTATAACTATGATCATACCTACGAGGAAAATGGTTTACCAATTGGTACTTTAAGAATGCCAGCATTTATAGAACATAATGAAAAAAGAGTAGATTCTAGATCTATACTTAAAAGAACCGTAGATTACTTTACTACAGAAGTTAAAGAATTACTTAATAAATATCCCCAAGCATTGGAGGAGTTAAATGTTCCTTCAGCAGATGATATTGAAGAAATTGTTTTAACCACAGCTACTGAGTTGGAATTTTGGGTAAAAACTCCTGAGGACTATGCAGATGAAGAAAAGCTTTCCACTTCCCAAATGTTGAAGGAACAATATTGGAAGCGAACCAAAGGCAATGTAAGAACAGCTATGGAAGAAACCATTATGTTAATGGAGAAATATGGATTTGTACCAGAAATGGGTCATAAAGAAGTAGGTGGTGTTACTGCTAGGATTGGTATTACTGGTAAGCTAAATCATGTTATGGAGCAGTTGGAAATAGATTGGAAATACAGTACTGCTCTACAATGTGCTGACAATGAGTTGTTTATAAGGGAATTGGTGGAAGAAGTTTTTGAAAGTCATGGGCTTGAAGTAACCTTTTTAGCAAAACCTATTGAAGGTGTGGCAGGCAGCGGTAAACATACTCATCTAGGTGCCAGCTTAAAATTAAAAAATGGCAAATATATTAATTTATTTGCCCCTAAGGATATGAAGAGTGGATATTTAAATGCCATTGGTTGGGGTGGGCTGATGGGTTTATTGAAAAATTATGAAGTAGTAAATCCCTTTGTAACCTCTACCAACGATGCCTTTAATCGATTAAAGCCTGGCTTCGAAGCCCCCATATGTATTGTAGGGTCTGTAGGCCACTCCCCACAAATACCCTCAAGAAATCGTACTGTGTTGGTGGGCTTAGTTAGAGATATTAATAATCCATTAGCCACTAGATTTGAATTAAGGGCACCGAACCCAACAACCAATGTATATTTATGTGTAGCAGCTGCCTATCAGACCATGCTGGATGGTATCAAAGCCGCAGTAACAAGCAAAATGGATTGTAAAAAATTAGAAATGGAATTTTCCAAAGAAGCAGGAAAAGAGAAATTTTATTTAGAAAAAGATCGAGCCTACCGTAGTGAAGAGGATGTATTTGATGATTATACAGAGGAAGAAAGAAATCAACACTTTGGTAAACCCCCGGCTACGGTGTGGGAAAATCTAAAGGCCTTTGAAAGCTATCCTAATAAAAAGGAAATCCTCTTCCATGGGGAAGCCTTCAGTGAAACTATTGTGGAATCCTATAAACTATCCATCCTAGACAAATGGGTAAAGGAATTGGCAGGAAGAATTATTGTAGATAATATGGAACTGGTCAGGAATTGTAAGAAGCTTCATGGGGCAGATAATGTCACTGATTTAGATGTGGTAAACTGGGAAAAAATCAACGGTATGAGGAATTATCTTATGAAGGATAGCCTTGAGAGAAAGTCTCTATTTACTCAGATTAGAGAAGCTATTGCAGTCAAAAATTACGACCTAGTATCAAATTTACAGCTGGAGATGTCGGAAAAAATTACAAAGCTAAAACAATTATACAGTGTCTATAGAAGAAACCTATTAGAAGAAGTCAATGGGTATTACGATCACGATAGAATGTAAAGCTGAAGCCTCATCCTTAGGATGGGGTTTTTCTTTGGTATCTCCACAAAAATCAGTAAATATGTTGTTTCCTACTGATTGTTTAGGGTATAATTAGTATAATATCCATATTTAAGAAATAATTGCAAAGGGAGTGGGGAGATGGATTTAAAAAATTTACAGAAAAGAACCCAAGAGTTGAAACAGCTTTTAGACCCTAAAAGGACAGAAAGAGAGAAAAAAGAAGAAAAGAAAAAAGCAATGTCAAGGGGTTTAGCTATTGGTGCCTTCCTAGGTGGTCTGGCAGGTGTATTTTTTGCCCCCGATAAGGGAGAAAACACAAGAAGAAAAACAAAGGAAGAATTGGAAAAGATCAAAGAAAACCTTCAAACCGAGATTGTAGAGGGAAAAGAAAAGTTAGGAGTCAACTTAGCTGAAGGGAAAGAAAAATTAACAGATATCTATGAGGAAAACAAGGAAATAATTACTGAAAAATTTACTACTCTTAAGGAAAAGGTGAAGGGTCAGCCAGAGCCTAATGTAGCAACAGAAGAGGAATTAGAGGTGGACCAAGAGGAATTAGCTAAAGAAGAAGCATAGGACTATGGAAGAAAATACATAGGATAAGGTGGGATAGGATGGATTCAACTATTACTTTTACATTAGGACAGTTATTTACTATCTTGTTTGCTTTACTAGGTATGGCTTTGTTTGTGATAGTTTTTATTTTGCTATCCAAAGTGAATGAAACCCTAAAACAAATAAAAGAGCTTTTGACTAAGAATGAAGAAAATATTGATGAAACGTTAGAAAGGATACCTAAGGTTCTTCAAAATGTTGAAGAGATTACTGATGTTGTCAATGAGGAGATAAAGCATGTACAGGGTGTAGTAAAAAATATAGAAGAAACTGTGGAATATACAGCTTCAGCAGCCCAAGGTATCAATGAAGATATCCTAGAGCCTATACGGGATATTTTTCAGATTGTAGCTTTAATAGGGGAATTGCTACCCAGTAAGAAAAAAAAGGGTTGGTTTAATAAATAAAATAAGTAAAGTCGTGGATCAAAAGGATTCACGTTTTTTTTTTGCAAAAAATAAAAAATGGTTGAATATTTATAACTAAATATGTATAATTAGTTAATGATGAATAAAAATTCCATACATATTATAAGTATAAAAACAATCCTATAAATAAAGAAGGGGTGACAACATGATTAAGGTAGGTATTATTGGTGCAACTGGATATGTAGGTGGGGAGCTTACAAGGCTGCTTTCACAGCACGATAAAGTAGAAATAAGCTTTTTAGATTCTAGAAGCTATGCTTCTATGGAATATAGTAGGATTTATCCAAACCTAAAAAACATTGTAGAAGAAAAGTGTATTTCTATAAATATAGAAGAGAATTTTGATGAGGTTGATCTACTGTTTTGTGCCCTTCCCCATGGATTAAGTCAGGAAGCGGTAAAGAAGGTATTAAATAAGGGGAGGAAAGTCATCGATCTTTCAGCTGACTTTCGATTAAAGGATGGGGCTATCTATGAAAAATGGTATGGAGTAGACCACGGAGCTACAGAAGAACTAAAGAAAGCCGTCTATGGTCTAAGTGAGATTTATACTCAGGAGATTGCTGAGGCACAGCTGGTGGCCAATCCTGGATGCTATCCCACCAGTATATTGCTATCCTTATATCCATTATTAAAGGAAGGAATCATTAAAACCAAAGGAATTATAATAGATTCAAAATCCGGTGTATCGGGGGCGGGCAGGTCACCTTCCGATGCCAATCTTTTTGCCCAATGCAATGAAAACCTAAGGGCCTATGGTATAGGTGTTCATCGTCACATACCAGAAATCGAACAGGAGCTATCTAGGGCAGCTACAGAAGAAGTGACAGTACAGTTTACCCCCCACCTCGCGCCTATGACCAGGGGGATTTTAAGTACCATTTATATATCTAATGATAAAAAAGCAGCCTATAGGGATATTGAGGGAATATATGATAGCTATTATGGGGCCCAACCCTTTGTAAGGTTTTTAGGGGAGGAGGAGTACCCCCAGACAAAGGCGGTTTATGGAACAAATTATTGTGACATTGGCGTAAAAATAGATGATAGAACCAATAACTTGGTTATTGTCAGTGCTATAGATAATTTAGTGAAGGGGGCAGCTGGTCAGGCTGTCCAAAACATGAATTTGATGTTTGATTTTAAGGTGGATGAAGGATTAAAACAGGCCCCAGTTTGGCCTTAAGGAGAGGAGCAGAAAGATGAAAAACTTTCATATATTTGATGGCGATGTGACTTCACCTAAGGGATTTCAAGCCAGTGGTGTACATATAGGCATAAAAAAGAAAAAAAAAGATATGGCCTTGATTGTCAGCGATGTTTTAGCAGAGGGGGCGGGGGTATTTACTAGGAATCAAGTTTGTGCAGCTCCAGTACTGATATCTAAGGAAAATATCAAGAAGGGAAAAGTTCAAGCTATTATTATAAACAGTGGAAACGCCAATGCCTGTACAGGGAAGGAAGGTCATAAAAACGCTCTAAAAATGCTGGAACTAACAGCAGAGGAATTAAAGTTATCTTCAGAAAATGTTCTTGTAGCTTCCACAGGAGTAATCGGAGTTCCTTTACCAATGGATATTGTGGAAAGAGGTATCAAAAATGCAGCTAAAGCTTTAAGCTATGGAGGAGGTATAGCAGCAGCAGAGGGCATCCTCACCACAGATACGGGGACGAAGAAGATAGGGGTGGAGGTAGAGATAGATGGGAAAAAAGTTACAATAGGGGGGATTGCTAAGGGTTCTGGAATGATCCACCCTAATATGGCAACTATGCTGGCCTTTATCACCACTGATGCTAAAATAGAGGGGGGTTTTTTACAAAGTCTCTTAAAAAATACGGTAGATAAAACCTACAACATGATTACTGTTGATGGGGATACCAGTACAAATGATAGTGTTTGTATGATGGCCAATGGCTTGGCAGACAATAATATTCTTCAGGAGGCTCATCCTGAAATTGAGAAATTTAAAGAGGCTTTTCATTATGTAAATGAATATTTAGCTAAAACCATTGTACGGGATGGTGAAGGAGCTACAAAATTTTTAGAGGTGGAGGTAGTAAATAGCAAAACCTTTGAAGATGGTAAAGCAATTGTAAAAAGCATTTTAAATTCAAACCTTGTAAAAACTGCCTTCTTTGGAGAAGACGGGAATTGGGGAAGAATTATGTGTAGCATCGGTTATGCTGATTCAGCCATAGAGGTAGAAAAAGTGGAGATTTATTTAGGTGACGAGAAAAAAACAATAAAAATTGTAGAAAAGGGTGAAGGAACCAAATTTACAGAGGAAGAGATAGGAGAAGTTTTAAAGGAAAAGGAATTAAAGGTTGTTGTAGATTTAAAGATGGGAAATGAAAAAGCTAGGGGCTGGGGCTGTGACTTATCCTACGACTATGTAAAAATTAATGGAGCCTATAGAACTTAGGAGGAGAAAAAAATGAACCTATCACCTTGTCAAAAGGCAAGCATTTTAATAGAAAGCTTACCCTATATTAAGACCTTTTATAACCAAACGGTGGTTATTAAGTATGGTGGCAATGCAATGATTAATGATGAGTTGAAACAGACAGTGATTAAGGACATTGCCCTCATGAAATTTGTCGGCATGAATCCAGTGGTGGTCCACGGTGGAGGGCCAGAAATTTCCCATATGATGAAAAAGCTTGGGAAGGAGCCTAAATTTATAGATGGGTTAAGGGTAACAGATGAAGAAACCATGGAGATTACTGAGATGATTCTTCTAGGAAAAATTAATCGTCAAATTGTCTCCTTAATTAATGAAAATGGTATAAAGGCTGTGGGAATCAGTGGTAAGGATGGTGGCATGATTCAAGCTGTACAAAAAGACCCTAAGCTGGGTCTAGTGGGGGAAATTAAAAAAATTGATACCAGTTTAATTGATACCATAACTGAAAAAGGATATATTCCCATTATTTCTCCCATAGGCTGTGGAGAAAATGGTAAGACCTATAATATCAATGCCGATGAAGTAGCAGGACGATTAGCAGCAGCCCTAGGAGCAAAAAAACTTGTTTTAATTACTGATGTAAAGGGGGTTATGAAGGACCAAAGGGATACCTCCTCCATCATATCCCATATAAAAACAGCTGAGATCAGAAAATATATTGAAGAAGAAATCATTGGTGGCGGCATGATTCCTAAAATACAGTGTTGCTTTGATGCAGTAACGATGGGGGTAGAAAGGGCCCATATTATTGACGGTAGAAAACCCCATTCTATTCTTCTGGAAATCTTCACTAATGAAGGAATAGGAACAATGATTACAACCTAAAGGAGGTAGAAAACCATGCTAGATAGTATCATCCAACAAGGACAGAAATATACCATGAATACCTATAACCGATTACCTGTAGCCTTTACCAAAGGGGAGGGCTGTTATTTAACAGATACAGAAGAAAAGGAGTATTTAGATATGATTGGGGGTTTAGGGGCCTGTGGGTTAGGCCATAACCATCCTATCGTTACAAAGGCTATTCAACAGCAGGCAGAAAAGTATATTCATGTATCCAATATTTATTGGATAAAAGAGCAGGTGGAGTTAGCAAAGCTTCTTGTAGAAAATTCCTTTGGAGATAAAGCTTTTTTCTGTAACAGTGGGGCAGAAGCCAATGAGGCCGCCATTAAATTGGCAAGAAAGTATGCCTATAAAAAGTATGGAAGTCAAAAAAATGAGATTATTGCCATGACCCAATCCTTCCATGGAAGAACCCTAGGAACCCTCGCAGTAACCCATAATAAAAAGTACCAAGAGGGTTATGGTCCTATACCAGAGGGGTTTGGTTTTACAAAATTTAATGATATAGCTGGATTAAAGGCTGCTATTACGGAAAATACCTGTGGCATCATACTGGAGCCTATACAGGGGGAGGGAGGGGTTACACCAATAGATGGAGGGTTTTTGAAGGAGATTAAAAGCCTATGCCAAGAAAAGGATATTCTTTTAATTTTTGATGAAGTACAGTGCGGTATTGGAAGAAGTGGAAAGCTATTTGCCTATGAAAGTTATGGGATAGAACCAGACATTATGACCTTAGCCAAGGCATTGGGTAGTGGTATTCCCATAGGAGCTGTGGTGGCTAAGGGGAAAGTGGCAGAGGCCCTTCAGCCTGGAGATCATGGTACAACCTTTGGGGGCAACCCCTTATCCACTAGTGTTGCTTTAGCAACTATGAAGTTTATGGTAGAAGAAAAGCTATGGGAAAAGGCGGAGGAGATGGGACTATACCTCCATGAAAAACTACAGCAGTTTACGAAAAAATATACCTGGATAAAAACAGTAAAAGGTAAGGGATTGATGGTGGGCCTAGAACTTGAAATAGAAGGAGGGTCTATCGTTGAAAAAGCTCTTAAAGAAGGGCTTTTAATAAACTGTACCGCTGGAAAGATACTGAGATTTCTTCCCCCCCTTATAGTAGAAAAACAGGAAATAGATAAGATGGTAGAAATTTTAGAGAGGATTTTTTCAAAATTATAGAAATCACTTAAACAGAAAGACAACCAAATTTTATGGCTGTCTTTCTGTTTTTTATTTTTATTGAAAAATATGTATATTCAGAATAAAATAGAAATAAAATGAGACTTATTGGGGAAGGGCGCCTAACGATTATAATGAAAAACTTTTTTAGAATGGTATCAGATAAGGCGGATACTCCTAAGGAGGATACTATATGAATAAAACTCTGTTAAAAAATCTTGTCCTTCAAGGAAGAAGAGAACTAAGACATAAGATAAAAAGAAGAGCTATGGATTTAGGAATAACAGAAGAGAATATCCATGGTAAACCTAGGATACATCTTACTGTAAGGGAAGAAGTCGAAAGAAATAAGCTGCTGGCTAAAATGTTGGCAAAGGGATTCCTAGAAGTAATAGAAGAAGCTACCTACACATGGTTTAAGGTGCTAATCATCCTTCGATTTATGGAGGCAAATGATTATTATCCAATTCACATCAAGTCCTTAGCCTATCCTATAGGTAGTAACATAGAAAAAGAGCATATCCTTCGCCAGTGGAATAAATTAAATGAAATTGCTCCATGGATTTTTCAAGCAATTCAAGAGGATGATCTTCTTCTCTTTCCCACTAACTTACTGAAGGAAGGTAGCTTCTTGGGAGAGCTAACCAATAAACATCTTATTTCTCAAGAGGATTGGCAGGAGGTTGAAATTATAGGGTGGCTCTATCAATACTACATAACAGAGGAAAATGAAAGAATTAGCAAAGGAAAAGGAAGATATGAAAAGGAGGAAATTTCCTTTGCTACTCAATTATTTACTCCCAAATGGATGGTTCAATATATGATAGAAAATTCCCTAGGACGATATTGGGTGGAGTCCCATCCAAAAGATAAGGAGCTTATAGAAGGCTGGAAATATTATGTAGAAAATCCTGGACTACAAAAGGATTTTCAAGAAAAGTTAATTATTGATATAAATGAAAGTTCAAGAATAGAGGAAATAAAATGCTTTGATCCCGCTATGGGGAGTGGTCATATTCTTGTATATATGTTTGATGTGTTATTTCAAATCTACAAGAGATATGGTTATAAGCATAAGGAGATACCAAGGCTGATTATAGAAAACAATCTCTATGGATTAGATATTGATGATAGAGCTTATGAACTTGCTTGTTTTTCTATTGTTATGAAGGCTATGGCCTATGATAGAGATTTTTTAGAAAGTATCAAGAAGGAGGGGTTAAAGCTTCATTTAGCTGCTATAGAGGAAACCAATGATCTGGAGGAGGGAGATATTGCCTATGTTGCAGGAGGGTGTAGAGGGGAAAACTATAAAAAAACAAAGAAATTTATAGGCCAGTTCTATGATGGCAAACTATATGGTTCTTTAATAGAGGTAAAAGAATTTGATAGAGAATTTTTTGAAAACAGACTTAAGGATATAAAAAATAATTCTCCCCAAAATTCATCAGAGAAAATATTGAAGAAAAAGATGATAAAGGTGCTAAGTTCCCTAATAATGCAAGCAGAAATCATGGGAAAAAGCTATGAAATATTGGTAACCAACCCCCCTTATATAAGCAATAAATATTTTCCCCCTAAGTTAAGTAATTTTATAATCAACAATTATCATGAGGTGAAGGATGATTTGTTTTCTGCTTTTATTGTGTATAGTTTTTCTAGGGTGAAACCCCATGGACATTTAGCCTTTATGACTCCCTTTGTTTGGATGTTTATAGGCTCCTATGAAAAGTTGAGGGAAATGATAATAAAGAAAAAGCAAATTACCTCTTTAGTTCAATTGGAATACTCAGGTTTTGATGGAGCCACTGTCCCCATATGTGTTTTCACCCTACGCAATCAATATATAAATCTTCCAGGAGAGTATATTCGTCTGTCGGAATTCAGAGGGGTAGAAAATCAGTCTATTAAAACAAGAGAAGCAATAATAAATCCAGAAGTGGATTACCGATATACGATTTATGCCAAAAAATTTCTGAAAATTAATAAAATTCCAATAGCCTACTGGTTGAGCGAAAAATTATCAAATATTTTTTTAATGGAGAAACCTATCTCCTCCTATGGTAGAACATGTAAGGGAATAGATACTGGTAACAATAGCTTGTTCTTAAAGCTATGGTTTGAAATAGAATTTCAAAAACTGGGAGTGGGATTTAAAAATTATAAACAAGCAATGGAATCAAGCTTTGATTATTATCCCTATAACAAAGGAGGAGCCTATAGAAAATGGTATGGTAATCATGAATATGTTTTATGGTGGAAAAAAGATGGTAAAGATTTAAAGAAATATCCTAAAGCCAATCTCAGGAATAAAGAATATTATAGAAGAGATGGTCTCACCTGGTCTACCGTCACCTCCAGCAGCTTTAGCATGAGGGAATTTGGATATGGGTTTTACTTTGATAATGGAGGAAGCTGTCTATTTATAGAAAACAAAAGATATTATTTAGCCTTATTAAACTCTAAAATATTTAAATCTATCCAAAAACTTTCCCCCACTTTAAATTTTCAGCCAGGGGATATTGGGAGGGTTCCAGTGATTTTCTCTGAAAGTCGGAAGGATAAGATTATAGATTTAACAGGGGAATGTATTGCAATAGCTAAAAAAGACTGGGATTCCCTTGAAATATCATGGGATTTTAAACAAGATCCAATATTAGCCCATAAAGAAAAAGCTACCACTATAGAAGAAGCTTTTGATAATTGGAAGATATTTTCAGAGGCCCAGTTCAATAAGCTAAAGAAAAAGGAAGAAGAAATCAATAGGTTATTCATTGAGATTTATGGGTTGGGGGAGGAGTTGACCCCTGAGGTAAATGAAGAGGATATTACCATTAGAAGGGCTGATGGAAAAAGGGATATAAAAGCCTTTATTTCCTATAGTGTAGGTTGTATGCTGGGAAGATATTCCCTTGATGAAGAAGGTCTTGTTTATGCTGGAGGTGAATTTGATATAAAGAGATACAATAAATTTAGACCTGTTGAAGATAATATCTTACCCATCCTATCCAATAAGCATTTGGGAGATGACATTGTATCGAGATTTATTGAATTTATTAAGGTAACCTTTGGAGAAGACACCCTACAGGAAAATATTGAATATATTGCCGTAGTATTGGGGAGACAGAAAGGAAGAACTGCTGAAGAAGTAATCAGAAGTTACTTTCTCCATGATTTTTACAAGGATCATGTGAAAACCTATAAGAAGAGACCAATTTATTGGTTATTTACCTCAGGAAAAGAAAAGGCCTTTAACTGTCTAATCTATATCCATCGATATGATAAACAAATTTTTAAAAAGTTAAGAGAAGATTATCTCCCTAGATTACACAAAAATTTAAAAGCTCAAAAAATTGTTTTAACGGCAGTAGTTAATCAAAGTGGAACAGTTAAGAATAATTCCTCTGTAAAAAAGGAATTTAAAAGACTTAAAAAAGAAATAGAAGAGTTAAAAATTTATGATGAAATGTTACACCCTATGGTACAAGAGGAGATAGAGGTTGATTTAGATGATGGGGTGACAGTGAATTATGGAAAGTTTAATAATCTCCTGAAAAACCTATAATTTTGAAAAAACAAATGTGTTGTATCTATTGCAATAAAAGGTACAGCACCTTTTGTTGTTTTTAGAGTTTGTTTCAATAAGTAGTATGATAAAAGACAAGAAATTAATTTTTAACAAAGCAAGTAGCACCAAATAAATAACCCTTCATATAGTGTATTAGAAAAAGGACATGAAAGGGGGTGAAAAATCATGGCAGATCGTATCTATGCTTCTGTAGTAAATCAAAAAACTGTATCTCAAGTACAGCTACAGGTACTAACATTGATAGCTGCTCAAGTTACTAACCTTATTGAAGCACAAATTGGCTTTACAATTCAGTCTGACGATGATGTTTTTGATATTTAATGGATTAGGAAGGTAAAAAAATATTAAGTGGGGAGGATGTACAATGGCAGATCGTATCTATGCTTCTGTGGTAAATCAAAAAACTGTATCTCAAGTACAGCTACAGGTACTAACATTGATAGCCGCTCAAGTTACTAACCTTATTGAAGCACAAATTGGTTTTGTAATTCAATCTGATGATGACGTTTTTGATCTTTAAGGGACAACAGAACTACAGGGGTAGAAGGGGGGGATTATAAATTGAAAATTGGATTTAACAAAGAAGGATTGACATTTAACGCTAAAAAATTTCATCCATTAAACATGGGCATTAAGGGATATAAAATAGAGTCCAATGAAAACATTAACACTGTTGATGCTACTGAAATATTGGAGGAATTGACTTTAGTCAAAGGAAAACGAGCTAGTAAATTAGAAAAAATGAAGGGGTTAAGAGGGGTATTAAATAAGATAAATTAATAGGCTAAAAATAATTATTAAAATGACAATGCAAATAGGAGCTGCATTGTCATTTTCTTTTATAAAACAAATAACCTATTAAGTAGAAGTATGACATGCTTTGCAGTCCATGAACATTTATTTTCTTTAATACATAATATATTGTATGCAAATGACTAATGTATTACAAAATAATCTACTGCATTATATAAAGGAGGTATTATTTATGACTAAGAAAACTGCAAAAGATTTGACCAAAATAAAAGGCACAGAGGATGTTCAAATGAGTGCTAAAATTACCAATCAAATCAATACAAATCAGCAATGTAACATGGTGCTTTCCGCCTATTGTGTTACAACCCAAAGCTGTTCTACCGTCAATATTAATTTTGGATAATAGGGAGGAAGAAAATGAGCATAGATAAAAATCAAACCAATGGATGGATAAAAATTAAAACCAAGAAAAATCATAAAAATTCACCTTCAGAACTTCAGATTGATATGGATGGAACAGTATATATAGATGGAGAGTTATATAATGAAGCTACCTGCAAATACAAAAATTTAAGTGTGGATGTGGAAAACCATAATCGATTAAGTACTGGTGAAGAAACAGAAAAAATTATTGAAGCTAGTAAAAAAAGAAAACGAGGCGAGTCGATTGTTATAAAGGATGTTGAAGGACCCGATAGAAGGGAGAGTACAACAGTTAAATTTTAAACAAGTAATGGAGGTGGAGGAATGGGAGAGGGAGAGAAGGTAAAGGCAACAAAAAATAGAGAATATAATAAATTTATAAAAGTTACTTCCTTAAAGGATGCTGAATTTATAATAAACTGTAAAAAATATGGAGATCCAATGGAACTACTAGAAAAACTATATTGTATACGGAATCAGCAGAATTTAACTAATGAAGAAAAAAACAAAAAAGTTCAAATTATTATGAAAGAATATATGGAGTGATTGCTTTGGAAAATATTAAATCTTCAATGGCGCTTAATCTTTCTAATCAAGCTAATGTTAATAAATCAAGCAAATCCAATTTATGTCAGTTCAATTATTTTGTCATCCTTGGCCTTGAGTATTTAGATGATACTAGAGAAGGAGAAGATATACCAATCGTTATAGATATTGACAAAACAGGAGAATTAACCATAAATGGCTTAGATGAAGACTTGGTAAAGGATAACAATATCTTTATTTGTTCGGATAAAAAGGTGACAGATAGTAACAGCTAATAGAAAACTGTAATACTACAGAGGGAGGGAAAATTAGTTGGGAGAAAACATCGAAAGTAATAAAATAAATGAAGAAGACATTAGTAAAGAAAAAGTAGTAGAAGAGGTTATGGAGGAGGAGAATAATGGTTCCTATACTTTCTTGATAAATGCCTCAAATCAAGGAAATTTAACTAACACCTATAATGCATCATCTTTGCAGATGAATGCTGTTTTTGTAATGGTGTCTCCTTATTATATAGAAAAATTTAATTTAGAGGGTTTAGATCTAAATATAAGTGTAGATGAAAAAGGTACTGTTAAAATTAATAACGAATCCTTTAAATCTTTAGAAATAAAGCCAGGGGTTAGGATATTTGGCATCTCAAAGGAAAATTAGGCGGTGATATATATGAAGTGTAAACAATGCAATGAAACTGAGGTTATAAAAATCAACAAGCTGGAGCATGTTAAATACCAATGTCAGCAAGGGCATATGTGGACTGAAGAATATGTAGATAATGGAGGAATTCATACAAGACCTAAATCCTATAATTTGAGAATAGAAGATATTTTATTTCCTAAAGAAAAAAAATTATATCAAAAAGTTGCAGATGAAATAGAGAAAAATGAAGATTTTTTTGCTGCTGCTAATGCCAAGGAGATTATGAATTATATGGTGAAAAAGTGCGGATTTAGCAAAGAAGAGATTTATAAACTATTTAAGAAAATAACACAATTTAATAATAAAGTAAAGGATTAATAATAACATAGGATTTGAGGGAGGTATCGACTATGGGAAACAATTCATCACAAAATCAAACCTTTGGGAAGTATTCACCACGGGAGCTTATAGAACAGAAGCGGTGGGAAATATATGAAAAAGACAAAACCGTAATTAGAAAATTTCAAAAATCTTCTAATGCTGAAGAGAGTTTAAAAGCTAGTAATGAATTATTGAAGGAACAACAAGAGATAACAATGAAAGATACAAGGGAAGGAACTCATATACAACAGGATGATTCTCAAGACATTGCAGTAGAAGAAGAAATAAAAAACAATAGCAGCAACGAAGATGCTTGCAAACCAGAAGATTTAATCCAAAGGGATAATGCTTTGGAAGTAATTGAAAAGCTTTATGAAATCTATAAAAAAAGAAAAAAAGAGTAATAAAAAGGCAAAAAAATTCCTGTATACCAACGGGAATTTTTTTGAGGAAAGATAATTAACCTATCTTGAAGTAAGAGAGGATAAATGATTATAATATAGGTGAAATAGGTTTTACAAAGGAAACATCTAAAAAAGAAAAAATTACTAAATTTATGTTCATCAAGAGATACTATCTCTAAGAAGAATATAGACTGCAGAAGAAATTAGAAAGGAAAAATGCTATGAAGGATAATCAATATATGCTGGAAAATTACAAGATTATTGGTAATAAGTTTAAAGAGGAAGATCAACTGGAAAAAGCCCTTCATTTTTATAATAAAGCATATGACTGCAAGGGGGGGAACAAAGATATAGAATTGCTATTAAATATGGGACTTTTATATGATGAGTTAGGACAGTTTGACTTAGCAAAAATTAAATATGAAGAGGTATTACATATTGATGCCAAAGAAGCTAGGGCATATTACAGTATGGCAGTGGCCTACGACAATGAAAAAAATTATATAGAAGCTATTAAGTATTATAAGAAAGCAATTGAAATAGATCCATATTATGATAGGGCTTATTTTTTTCTTGCTAATGCCTATGATGAGATAGGTGAGAAGGAAAAAGCTATTCAATATTATAACAAGGTTATTGAAATGATTTCAGATGACTTTTGGGCCTATGTCAATCTTGGATCTATTTATGAAGAAACCAATCAAGATGACTTGGCATTGCAAATGATGGAACAAGCCTTAATACTAGACCCACAACATTATAAAGCACTATTTAATATGGGGGTAATTTTAAAAAAACTAGGAAAAAAACATGAGGCCATCAATTATTATCGTTTATCTATTGAAGAAAACCCCTATTTTCCCTACAGCTATTTTAATCTAGCCATCATTTATAAAGAAAATGGAGATTATACAAAGGGAATCGAAGCTCTTACTGAAGCCATCAATTATAATAAAGATGTTGCAGTTCTTTATTATAATAGAGCTTGTTTGTATAGCCTGTTGGAACATTCTGAAGGGGCCATGAAGGATTTGATTAAAGCAACGGAAATAGATAATAATTTAATTCAATATATGAAAGAAGATGAAGAACTAAATTTTCTAAGGGATTTTGAGGCATACAAGGCTGTGTTTGGAGAAGCCTAAGGATATTTTAATTGCTTTATATCCTCTTAGATATTTTATAGACAAACAAAGATTTACAAGAAAATTATTAAGAATATTAAAATAATAATATAACAATAACATAAAATAAAGTATAGAAAAAACAATTTAGTCCAGAAATAACTGGGGGGTTATTGTTATGAAAAGTATCACCTATGGAGAGATAAGCTTTGAGCAGGTTTGTGAAAAGATTAAGGAGTATACTATCAAGGATTTAGAATCAGATTATGTTATTTCTGTAGGGACAGACTCACAAAATATAGATGGCTATACCAAAATGGTTTCAGTTATTGCTATTGTCCGAAGAACAAAAGGGGGTATTTTCTTTTATGATATAAAAAGAGTAAAAAAAATAAAAAACCTACGACAAAAAATCTTTAAAGAAACCCAATATAGTATTGATTTAGCATCAAAGGTTATGGAGTTTCTTGATGAAAATCGTATATATGCTGCCCTAGAGGTTCACGTAGATATTGGAATTAATGGTCACACAAAAAAGTTGATCAGGGAAATTGTAGGTTGGGTCATAGGTTCAGGATTTAAATGCTGTATGAAACCTGACTCCTATACCTCCAGTGGTATTGCCGATAGGATTTCCAAAAAGGGAAGTAAGGTATGTTGACATGCTATATTTTTTTTCAGAGTGGGAAAAATATCTTTTATAAATCAAGCAATGTTTCCAAAAAATTTCAAGAGAAACAAAGGAAGAACTAGAAATCCCATAGCCACTATAGTAATATAGTAAAGTAGGTAATTTAAAATATAAATAATGTATAAGGAGGAAAATACATATGAAAAATCCAATCGTTACCTTTGTGATGGAGGATGGCAGTGAAATGAAGGCAGAGCTTTATCCAGAGATTGCTCCCAACACAGTGAATAATTTCATTTCTCTAGTTAAGAAAGGGTTTTATAATGGTGTAATTTTTCATCGGGTTATCCCTGGATTTATGATTCAAGGAGGAGACCCACAGGGAGTAGGTACTGGTGGTCCAGGATATTCCATTAAAGGAGAGTTTTCAGGAAATGGATTCAAAAACTCCTTAAAGCATACAAAGGGTGTGCTTTCTATGGCTAGATCTATGAGCCCTGATTCAGCTGGTTCCCAATTCTTTGTTATGGTGGAAAATGCCCCCCATCTAGACGGGCAGTATGCTGCTTTTGGTAAAGTGATAGAGGGTGTAGATACCGCTGAAAAAATTGTAGCAGTTAAAAGAAATGCTAACGATAAGCCCCTGGAAGATCAAAGAATGAAGGAAGTTACTGTTGAAACCTTTGGAGAGGAATATCCAGAGCCAGAAAAACTATAATACAAAACCTCTTACCTAGTGTGAGGGGTTTTTGTTTTTGTTCAAAATTTTTAAAATTGAAACTTGTTATTATAATTTATAAATGTTAAGATAATAATTGAAGTATATGTTAAATTTTTTAAAAAATAAGAACATAGTTGACTTAAGGGGAAGGAATGATTGCTTTGATAGGTCAAAGAATTAGAGAAATAAGGCACAAAAGAGGAATGACCCTCAATGAATTAGCTTCTCAAATAGATGTTACGGCTAGTTACATATCCCAAGTAGAAAGGGATCTTATAGAACCTTCGCTATCATCTTTAAGAAAAATAGCAGTTGCTTTGGGAGTACCCTTGTTTACTTTTTTACATGATGATTCAATCGACCCCGTAGTGGTAAGGGCAGCTGAAAGAAAACAACTAGCGCTACCAGAAAGCAGTATTATTTATGAGTTTGTCACACCTATGGTGGCTGATCAAAAGGTTCAACCTAAAATGGAGATTATTTATTTTACACTGGCCCCTAAATCTTGGACAAGCGATGAAAATATTACTCATCAAGCAGATGAATGTGTTTTTGTTATTAATGGGGATCTAGAAATTTATTTAGATGACAAAAAATATTGCCTACAGGCAGGGGACAGCGTGTATATTAAAGAAAACATAGGCCACAGATTTTATAACCCAACCGATAAGATTGTGACAGGATTAACCAACATCACACCAGCCATTTATTAGTTTATAAAATAGCCCTTGTATATTTAAATATACAAGGGCATACTTATGACATATTATGATATAATGAAATATATTTTAAAGAGGCTGGGGTATAAATCCCAAACATGGAAGGGAGATAGGAATGATAGAAAAAAAATTAGAATTGAGGAAACTGGTGATATATTATTCCTTTGAAGGAAATACCAAATTTATTGCAGAAAATATTGCTAAAATCACTGATGCTGATTTAGCAGAGCTAAAGCCTAAAAAGGAGTTAACCTCTAAAGGCTTTATGAAGTATATTTGGGGCGGTAGCCAGGTAATGATGAAAAAAAGACCAGAACTTTATCCTTTAGAGAAAAACCCTGAAGATTATGATATAATATTTATTGGCACCCCCGTTTGGGCATGGACCTTTGCTCCACCATTAAGTACTTTCTTTCACAGCAATAGTCTACAAAACAAGAAAATTGCTTTGTTTAGCTGTAATAGAGGACAAAATGGAAAAACCTTTGAAAACATGAAAAAAGAACTGGAAGGAAACGATATTTTAGGAGAGATAGAACTTTTTGATCCCCTACTAAAAGATAAAAATAAAAATCTTCAGAAGATAGAGGAATGGATAAAGGGAATGTTTATCAACCTATAAATTTACATGAGGGATGTGACAACAAGTGCAACAAGTAAATAGATATTTACCTATATTAGCAGGCATAACTGCATCAACTATATTTGGATTTTCCTTTTTGTTTACAAAGGAAGCTTTAGCTGTTATTAGTCCTTTTCATCTACTGGGCTTTCGATTTATTTTTGCCGTGGGCCTATTGGTAGTGCTACAGCTTATGGGAATCATCAAAATAAGCTTTCAAGGAAAGCCCTTAGGAGCATTGTTTCTTTTAGCCTTCTTTCAACCAATATTATATTTTGTGTGTGAAACCTCAGGGATCAACATGACTTCTGCTTCTGAAGCTGGGATGATGATTGCTTTGATACCCGTTGTAGTTACAATTTTGGCCATGATTTTTTTAGGAGAAAAACCAACCAAACTACAGCTATTCTTCATAGGATTATCTGTTGTAGGGGTAATTTTCATTATTGTTATGACAGGGAAGGTCAATTTAGGGGACAATTTAAAAGGGATGTTTGTTTTATTGGGGGCTGTACTAGCAGCAGGAGTATTCAATGTATTATCTAGAAAATCCTCTATATATTTCAAACCAGTAGAAATTACTTATGTGATGATGTGGGTGGGACTAGTTGCTTTTAACACTATAGCCATTGGACAGCATATTGTTATGGGGAATCTAGGTAACTACTTTGAACCCTTAAAACATCCTCAAGCAATAATTTCTATTGTATATTTAGGGGTATTATCCTCCGTGATTGCTTTTCTTATGTTGAACTTTATGCTATCCAAGCTAGAAGCATCAAAATCTGCAGTATTTAGCAATCTGGTGACGGTTGTTTCTATTATAGCTGGAGTTGTTTTTAGAAAAGAACCCTTTTATTGGTTTCATGGAGTAGGTGCTTTGATGATTTTAATTGGGGTGTGGGGTACCAATTATTTTGTGAAGCAGAAAAACCTCTATGAAATACGATTTGAGACTATGCGACGACAATTATAGAGTAAATTTAGAGAAGATATGGGATTGTCTTCTCTTTTTATTTAGTGATATATAAGGGACTGACAGCAAATTAAAATTTGCTGTCAGTCCCTTATATGCTTTTAAAATTAACCTATAAGCAATAAATAAAAAAATTCAGAGTAATAGAAGGAATTGTGTAAAATGATGTCGAAATATGCAAAATATGTAAACTTTGTTTCTTCATCGACAATAAAAATTTATCCTATAGATAAATAAGGGGAGATATTATGTTTAAAAATCCTTTTAGAAGTATTAAACAAAAATTTCTGTTCATATTGATTGTAGGTATTAGCCTTAATATTCTTGTTTTAGTATACACCTGCACCCTAATTACGAAAGATATTATTATCGACATGCTCCACAATAATAATCTTAAACATGTAGAAACCTATGCTCAAGTCGTTGAAAACTGGTTTAAAGAACGCTTCAATGAAATAGATATATATGCCAATACAGACCTAATAAAATCAATGGAAACCCCAAAAATTCAATCCTATCTCCAGAAGGAGATGGAAGAAAAGGCAGATATTTATGCAGATTTATTTGTGATAGAAGCAGATGGTACTTTCCATAGTCATACTGGTATTAATATTGATAACATAGGTTATAGGGACTATTTTTCTAAGGTAATGACTGGTGAAAGGGTGCTATCAAACCCTATAGTATCTACGTCTACAGGAAAGCAAATAGTTGTTGTGGCAGTTCCTATAAAGAATGAGGAAGAAGAAGTACTGGGGGTAATGGGGGGTTCTGTAGATTTAATAAAATTATATAGCTTGATTGAGGGGTTTAAGGGTAATGGTAGTGGAGGCTATTCCTATATCGTAGACAGCAATGGAGTGGTTATTACCCACCCTAATAAAGATTACATTATGAGACGGAACATCTACCTATTATCTAAAAACGCTAGTAGTGAAATTATAGTTGGATCAAAGGAAACTCTGTCTAGGGAAAAGGGTAGAGTCCTTTATACCTATGGGGGTGTAGAAAGTAATGGTTATTATCATGTAATAGATAATACTGAGGGTTGGTGGATTGTTTATAAAGTACCTACCTATGAAGCAGCCAATATTCTGAATAGATTACTTGATTTAGTGGGAGTAGCAACGCTAATCATACTATGTCTAGGGGTTGTACTGAGTTTCTACTTTACCCACAAAAACACAAAGCCTATTATTGAGCTTAAGGAGGTTTTTGACAAAGCCGCTAAGGGTGACTTATCAGTGAGGGCTGAAACAAAGTATGCTGATGAACTGGGGGAAGCAGGAAAGAGCTTTAATATTATGATGGATAAAATAAGCAGCCTTACCTACTATGATGCCATCACCCATTTACCAAATAGAGATTACTTTATAGAGGAGCTGACAAAAGAGCTAGCCCATCGAATAGTAGATGAAAAGAAATTAAGTATTGTATTGATTTCCATCAACAAATTCAAGAGTATCAATGATATGTATGGATTTGATGAAGGGGATGAAGTATTAAAGGAAATGGGGAGAAGAATAAAAACAATAATAGGAGAGGAAAACAAGGTGGCTAGAATCGGTGCCGATGAATTTGCCCTGTTGTTTTATGAAGTACCAGTAAGAAGTAAA
The DNA here is from genome assembly GCF_900100845.1 of Natronincola ferrireducens. NCBI lineage: Bacteria > Bacillati > Bacillota > Clostridia > Peptostreptococcales > Natronincolaceae > Natronincola > Natronincola ferrireducens. Next base: position 726,326 of record NZ_FNFP01000001.1, read on the forward strand.
ATTCTAAAAAAGGTAGAGGAGCTATTAGACAAGATTACACAAGATATTACTTTAGAAGGTCATGAGCTACATATAAGTTGCCGGGCAGGTATTGTATTTTTCCCTCAAGACGGAAAAGACTCCGATACCCTATTTAAGAAGGCAAGTATAGCAAGGCTTCGGGCCAAACAAAAAAGGCAAAATGAATACCAGGTTTATAACGAGGAAGTGAATAAACAATTAACAGAGGAGCTGACGATGGAGAGAAATCTTTATCATGCCATAGAAAATCAAGAACTTTATTTAGAGTTCCAACCTTTTATTCATATAAAAACTGGGGAAATTGTAGAGGCGGAGGCTCTCCTTCGATGGCGGCATCCAAGGAAGGGTATAATACCCCCTGGGAGATTTATTCCGTTGGCGGAAAAAACCGGACTAATTGTTCCTATTGGTAACTGGGTTTTAAGGGAAGCCTGTAGGCAGAATAGGGCTTGGCAGGATCTAGGGTTAAATCCCATTGTTATATCTGTTAATGTATCTGTTATTCAGTTTATGCGGCAGGACTTTATTGAAACAATAAAAAGTATTTTAAATGAAACGAAACTGAATCCCAAATATCTTGCTCTAGAGATTACAGAGGGGGTGGCAATGGAGGAGATAGAAAAAAATATTAAAAAGTTTCATCAGCTGAAAAAATTAGGTGTAAAAATATCTATTGATGATTTTGGCACAGGTTTTTCTTCTCTAAATTACTTTGCTAAATTCCCTATAGATAGTTTAAAAATTGATCGCTCCTTTATACAAAATATTGCCAACAATCAACAGGCAAGGGCTATTGTTTCTACCATTATATCTATGGCACAAGCCTTGGGGGTAGAAAATATTGCAGAAGGAGTAGAAACAGAGGAACAACTAAGCTTTATTAAAAGCATAGGTTGCCATAAGGCTCAGGGCTATTTTTTCAGTAAACCCTTAGCAGCCCAAAACCTTGAAAAGCTACTGATGGAAAACAAAACATACAACCACTAGCGTAGTGGTTGTATGTTTTGTTAAAGACTATCTAAAACCGAAAGTAAATCCTTTCCTTCAGAAATTGCCTGCATGATGGCGGAGATATTTTTAAAGGAAGTATTTACCCCGTAGACCCGCTGGAATCTTTGAAGAGCTAAACTGTTTTTGCCAAGCCTACCATAGGCAATACCTAAATAGTAATGACAGTTAATATAAGGCTCCTCCATTCTTCTTTTTCGACCTATTGCATTTTTAAAGACCTCTATTGCTATCTCATAAAGGTTTTTTCCCATAAAGCAAAGGCCCTTAAAATAATTTTTCCATAGGGAAAAGTCAATTCCTTCTATTTCTTCCTCTGGCAAGGTTTCAATGATGCTGAGGGCGAAATCAAAATCTTTATTTTCGATTGCTAAAGCTATGGCAGTAGCCTTGGGGGGCCAGTAATGGAGACTATCTAAGTTGTGTAGCTCTATCTTTTGAAAATAGTCCTTGTAGACATTATAGGCTTCATCAATCTTGTCCATTTCTAAAAAACATTCCGCTTTAGTGAGATATAAGTCTAAATCGGCATTTGAATGGGAGAAAATATGATCTATTGCTTCAATACATTTATCATATTTTTTTACCCTATAGAAGTTAATGGCATCTCCATAGCTTTTGGCGGCTGCATCGGTTTTTTTCCTCCAAGCACTTTTTCCATAAATACATAATACTCCTAATAAAAGAAAGATTATATTGAAAAAGCTGGCAAAAACAAAGAGAATACCTAAAGCCCCTAGTATAGATTGTAGATGATACTTTTTGCTTCTTAATTTTTTAGGAACCTCTGAACCTAAATAAGAGCTATAACTACTTTTACTTACTACCTGTACGTGAGGTTTTTCGCTGTGCTGCTTAGAACTGGTTAAACGTTGTTCTTTAACGTAGGAAATACCTGTGCCAGGGATAGAGGTACTAGTTCTAATACCCCTAGGACCTACACCAACACGAAACCCTTTGACACCTCCGCTAAGGCCTACACCACTTTTACTGAGGTTTAACCGAACTCCTTTACCAAGATTCATACTTTTTTTAAATCTTAACCCCATAATTTACCTCCTAAGTTAGGTTGTGAAACAACAAATATAATTAATACTTCAAAGGTTTATCCTTCGGGGTAGTGCTTGATCTCCCACTTCTTAAGTGGGAGGTCAAGCACTACATCCTCGAAGTAAATTCAGCTACAATTCAAAGGGCGTAAAAACTTCCTCTGAATATAAGTTTCATTTTATACTTTGTCTTTTGGTATTTTATAAATTGCAATAAATTTTAAAAGGGTATCTATTACTTTATACTTGTCAAAATTCCTGTAAGCGTATATATTTTTATTATATGATGATAAACTAATAAAATCAATGAAGAGAAATGAACTACTATAATTTCAAGAATATGAGGAGATGATGTTATGAGTTTAATAGAAAAAAGTCTAAGGTTCCATGAAGAAAAAAGAGGAAAAATAGAAGTGACCTCTAAAATAACTGTAGAAAACAGAGAAAATTTGAGTCTTGCCTATACTCCGGGAGTGGCGGAGCCCTGCAAAAAAATTTATGAAGATAAAGAGGCCGCCTATACATATACTGCCAAGGGGAATTTAGTTGCAGTAGTTACTGACGGTACAGCAGTATTAGGCTTAGGGGATATAGGTCCTGAGGCTGCCATGCCAGTTATGGAGGGAAAAGCCATCCTTTTTAAGGAATTTGGTGATATAGATGCCTTTCCTATCTCCTTAGCTACAAAGGATGTGGAGGAAATCGTCAAAACCATCAAGATGATTGCACCTACCTTTGGAGGTATTAATTTAGAAGATATTAGTGCTCCTAGGTGCTTTGAAATTGAAAGAAGATTAAAAAAAGAATTAGACATTCCTATATTTCATGACGACCAGCACGGCACTGCTATTGTAGTGGTGGCTGGGGTGATTAATGCTTTAAAGGTAGTAGGCAAGTCAATGGAAGATGTAACAATTGTTATCAACGGAGCTGGTGCAGCTGGAATGGCCATTACAAAAATGCTTATAAATATGAAGCCAAAGGACATTATATTATGTGATAGAGGGGGAATAATCCATAGAAATAATCCTAATAACAATGATTTTAAGGAAGAAATTGCAAAGATAACAAATAAGAAGGAAAAAAGAGGTTCATTAAAGGATGCTATGGTGGGAGCAGATATATTTATTGGAGTATCGGTAGCCGATGTTGTAACGGAGGATATGATAAAGACCATGAATAAGGAAGCCATTGTGTTTGCCCTAGCAAATCCAGTTCCTGAGATCATGCCGGACATAGCTTTAAAGGGGGGAGCAAAGGTAGTAGGCTCTGGCCGATCGGATTTTCCAAATCAAATCAACAACTTACTGGCCTTCCCTGGGATTTTTAGAGGTGCCTTAGATGTGAGGGCTAAGGAAATAAATGAAGAAATGAAGCTAGCAGCTGCTTATGCTATAGCTGATATTATAGGTGAAGAGGAATTAAGACCAGATTATGTGATTCCTGAGGTTTTTGATAAGCGGGTGGTAAAAAGGGTAGCAAAAGCAGTGGGAAGAGCAGCTATAGAAACTGGAACTACCATGGTTAAGTAATGACTATAAGGTGGATTGACAGAGATGGAATAAAAAGATAAAATCAAGTGTATCGATTATTGAAGCACACAATTTATATACAGAAAGAGGAAAAAAAATGCAAAAGGATTTTTTAAAAGAAGTGAGACGAAGAAGAACCTTTGCTATTATATCTCACCCTGATGCTGGAAAAACAACCTTAACGGAAAAATTATTACTCTACGGGGGAGCTATACGTTTGGCGGGCTCTGTTAAATCTAGAAGGGCACAAAAGCATGCTGTTTCCGATTGGATGGAAATCGAAAAGCAAAGGGGTATTTCTGTTACCTCCAGTGTTATGCAATTTGATTATAACAATTATTGTATTAATATACTGGATACCCCAGGACATCAAGACTTTAGTGAAGACACCTATAGAACCCTTATGGCAGCCGATAGTGCTGTTATGGTAATTGACTTTGCCAAAGGGGTAGAGGAGCAAACCAAAAAACTTTTCGAGGTTTGCAAAATGAGGGGAATACCAATCTTCACCTTTATTAACAAGCTAGACAGAGCTGGAAAGGACCCCTTTGAGTTAATGGAGGAAATAGAAAATGTATTAGGTATTCGCTCCTATCCCATGAATTGGCCTATCGGCATCCATGGAAACTTTAAAGGCGTCTATAATAGACAAAAATCTCAAATAGAGGTATTTAATGAGGGCAAACATGGACAAACTGTTGTGGAGTCTGTTGTTGGAGATGTAACCGATAATATATTTAAAGATTTAGTAGGAGAAGATCTACATCAACAACTGATGGAGGAGATAGAGTTATTAGATGTAGCAGGAGATAACTTTGACTTAAACAAGGTTTTAAAGGGAGAGTTAACCCCTGTATTTTTTGGAAGTGCCATGACAAACTTTGGGGTCAGACCCTTCCTAGAAGGATTTTTGGAAATGACCACCCCCCCAATAGCTAGAATGAGCAATAAAGGGGAGATTGACCCGGAAAGCAACAATTTCACAGGCTTTATTTTTAAAATTCAAGCCAACATGAATCCTGCCCACAGAGATAGGATTGCCTTTATCCGAATTTGCTCAGGAAAATTCCAAAAGGGTATGTCGGTAAACCATGTGAGAGTCAATAAAACTGTAAAATTAGCCCAACCTCAGCAATTTTTAGCTCAGGATAGGGCAGTGGTGGAGGAAGCTTATCCAGGAGATATTATCGGGGTCCATGATCCTGGGATATTTAATATAGGAGATACCCTTTGTCAAGATAACTCCAAGGTGGAATATGAGGGAATACCTGCATTTGCGCCTGAACACTTTGCTAAGGTCTATGCTAAGGATTCTATGAAGAGAAAGCAATTTGTTAAAGGAATAGAACAGATATCAGAAGAAGGAGCTATTCAAGTCTTTAAAAGACCCCATGCAGGTGTAGAGGAATTGCTAGTAGGTGTTGTAGGAGTCTTGCAATTTGAAGTGCTACAATATAGGTTGGAAAAGGAATATGGTGTAGATATAAAAATGCAATCCCTACCCTATAGACATGTCCGATGGGTTGAAAAGGAAAACTTCAATTATGATAGGTTTAGTTTAACTATGGACAGTTTAATTGCTGAGGATAAATATGGAAAACCAGTGGTTTTATTTGAAAATCAATGGTCTATACAAAAAGTAGAGGAAAGAAATCCAGGCACTATACTAAAAAGGGTTTCCACTAAATAATAACAATTATGGTTGTAACATCCTTTGAAATTTAATGCAAAGGGTGTTACAATAACTTAAATTGTTTTAATATTTAAAAATATTTAATAAAGATATTCAAGGTTTAAACATTATGTTATAATTATTTCAAACAGTGATAATTTTATAAATAATTATTCCTTCCAAGCACCTGATAGTTATAAAACAAGAAAAAACTTTTTAAAATTTAAATACTTTTAAATTTTATATATTCAAAAAAGGAGGGTAGAGGGAAAAGGTTTTCAAAATACTATGTAAGGGGGAAGAATTTATGTTAACAAATCCAGTAGTATTATCGGTTATTGTAATGATTGTACTTTGTCTTTTTAAATTAAACGTAATACTTTCTTTAATCGTTGCGGCACTTGTAGGTGGGGTTTTAGCAGGTATTCCTCTTGGCGAAACAATGGGACTATTAATTGGCGGTATGGGTGGAAACTCTAGTACGGCATTAAGTTATATTTTATTAGGGGCTTTAGCAGCAGCCCTTCATAAGACAGGGATTGCTGAAGTATTAGCAAAATTAATTGTGAAATGGGTTAAAGGAAAAGGAATTATATTAATTATGGTACTTGCAGTTGTAAGTAGTTTTTCTCAAAATCTAATTCCCGTTCACATTGCATTTATTCCAATTTTAATTCCACCATTGGTGGCAGTAATGAACAGGTTAAAAATCGATAGAAGAGCTGCTGCTTCAGCCATAACCTTTGGTTTAAAAGCTCCTTATGTTGCTTTGCCAATAGGCTATGGATGGATATTCCATGGGATTATTAGCAGTCAAATGAACGAAAACGGTATGGCAATTGCCCAGAGTGATATATGGAAGGCCATGTGGATTCCAGGATTTGCTATGGTAATTGGTTTAATTGTTGCGGTGTTTATCACCTACAGAAAACCAAGAGAATATCAAGAATTAGAGGTAGCTCATGAAGAAGCTTCAGCAGCAGCTACTGAAGAAGTAAAAATGACAGGTAAACATTGGGTAGCTTTAGTTGGTGCCCTATCTGCCCTAGCAGTTCAAGTATCACCATTAGGATCTCTGCACATAGGAGCTATTCTTGGTCTTACCATCATGCTGGTGGGAGGAGCTATTAAATGGCAAGATATTGATGATATGATAAACAGTGGTATCGGAATGATGGGTTTTATTGCTTTTGTTATGCTGGTTGCTGCAGGATACGGTGCTGTTATCCGTGAAACCGGGGGGGTAGAAACCCTTGTAGCAGCTGTTTCTAGCATGATGGGAGGTAGTAAACTTATAGCAGCTACTGTAATGATTTTGCTAGGCCTTGTTATTACAATGGGAATTGGGACTTCCTTTGGAACAATTCCGATTATTGCAGCCATCTATGTTCCATTAGCGGCTTCTATGGGCTTCAGTCCATTGGCAACAGCATTATTAGTGGGTACTGCTGCAGCTCTGGGGGATGCAGGTTCACCAGCCTCAGATAGTACATTAGGACCAACAGCTGGATTAAATATAGATGGACAACACGACCATATTTGGGATACTTGTGTACCAACATTCCTACACTATAATATACCACTAGTTATTCTAGGTGTAATTGGAGCTATGCTATTATAAAAATTATATAAGGGAGGGATTGAGATGAAACTGAATTTTATGAAGGTAAATCCTACTGAAAATATGACGGTTTTTATTACCGATCCCCTTCCCCGAAAATCATATAGACATATTGCAAAGGACATCATGAACTATAACAGACTTCATGGAGAACAGGTGGGTTTTATTGAAAAACCTACCTGTAACTATAGTCAAGCAGTTATAAGACTACATATGATGGGAGACGAATTCTGTGCCAATGCTACTAGAGGATTAGCTGCCGCCTTAGTATACAAACAGTATCCCAACATTGAGAAGACAGGAGAAAAGTTCATTGTTCCATTGGAGGTTTCGGGGGCAGAGGAATTGATTTATTGTGAGGTAGAGGCTATGGAAAAAAAGGAGAAATTTATTTCTACAGCAACTATTCCTTTGCATAAAAATTTGGAGATGTTTTCTGTGGACTTTGAGGACAAGACCTATGACGGTACCCTAGTGACCTTTCACGGCATTATTCATTTTATTGTAAATAGCGATGGACTAGAGAACAAGGAAGCTTTTTTTAAAGTGGTTAAAAATCAGTTGAAGGATTTAGACTTTGAAGCTTTAGGGATAATGTTTTATGATGAAGCTAATTCCTATATGGAACCCCTTGTTTATGTAAAGGCAACCGATAGTCTTTTTTGGGAAAGGGGATGTGGATCAGGGACGGCGGCTGTAGGTGTAGCCCTTTCCACTAGGCTTAATAAGGCAATAGATATCGCTGTCAAACAACCGGGTGGTGACCTCCAAGTCAGCACAACATGGCAGGATAATAAAATCACAAATATTTCCCTTTCCGGTCCCGTGGAAATTGCTGCTGAAGGAAGTGTATATATCTAAAAAAACAAAGAGGGTAACCTCTTTGTTTTTTTAATACTTATCATCATAGCACTGAAGGATTGTCATTTCCTTTATACTATTGTCATTTTTTTTATGATGATTTCTAACTAAAAACAGCACTTTTTCCGATAGGGGAAGGTTATTAAGAAGCCTATAGCCTAGTTCAGCATGATAATTTTTAAAGTACATAGCCTTCTTTAAAAAAGAAGGTAGGACTTGGTGAGGTAGTTTGAGGGCTTGGGCTAAGACAACAAAAGATTTGTTCATTAAAGTTAAGTTGCTACCTATTTTACCAATATCATGGAGAAGAGCAGCTTGAATTAATTCTCTATCATGGGGAACCTTTTCTTGACAACCATAGGCAACATTTAAACTATGCCTTTGTTCACTCTTCCTCAGCTGAGAAAATAGCTCCTTCTCCTCAGGACTTAAATAAATTTCTATGAAATCCAAATCCCTCTCATGGATTTTAGCTGTAAGACCCTGAAAAAATTGTTTTCCTCTATAAAACATTTTTGCACTCCTTTATCATTTGATTCAATCTATATATGTTATTTTACGACAAAAAGTCAAAAATTAAAATAATAAATTATTATTCTGTGGTATGAACTGAAAAAGTGAGGGTTCTTCTTTTAGAAGGACTTTTAACTTTCATGTAGTATAATGTAAAATATTAAGAAATCAAAGGAGGGATAGGATGAAGGCATTATTTACATATAACTATGGTGAAGAAAAAATGAATGCTATAGAAAAACTAGGCTATGAAATTATGGTCATCAATGAAAAAGATATTGCTTATACAGAGGATATGAAGGATGTGGAGGTATTGATATGCTATGATCCCTTTTTTACTTTAGACATCGGAAGGATGGAAAATCTAAAATGGATTCAGCTTTCCAGCACTGGCATTGACCAAGTACCTAAGGAAATCGTGAAGGAAAACAATATTACTTTAACCAACAACAGAGGAGGCTACAGTATTCCTATAGGGGAGTGGATTGTATTAAAAATTTTAGAAATTTTTAAAAGTTCCTATAAACTATATCAACAGCAAAAACAAAGGCAATGGAAGATAGATACAAGTCTCCTTGAACTCTATCGAAAGAAAATAGGTTTTATTGGGACGGGAAGTATAGCTACAGAAGCTGCTAAAAGACTTCAGGGATTTGAAGCCCATAGTATTGGCGTCAATACAAGGGGTGAAAAACTGAAATATTTTGATAAGTGTTATCCTATTGAACAGCTGGATGAAGTGTTAAAGGTTAGTGATGTTGTGGTGCTGACAATTCCCTATACCGACAAAACCCACCACTTAATTAACAAAGAAAAGCTACAAATGATGAAGAAGAATGCTGTTTTTATTAATATATCCAGAGGTAGTATTGTAGATGAAGAAGCATTGATTCAACATTTACAGGAAGGAAATTTTAAGGGAGCTGCTTTGGATGTATTCGAAGTGGAACCGTTATTAAAGGATAGTCCTCTATGGGATATGGACAATGTCATCATAACTCCCCATAATTCATGGATATCTGAAATGAAAAATGAGAGGATATTTAGAATCATATATGAAAATATGAAAAGATATATAGAAAATCAACCCCTGGTGAATCAGGTGGATATTGAAAAGGGGTATTAGTAGGATTATGGTATAACAAAGGATCTATCCTCATATACATGAACTAAGAGGACAGTTAGGGTTATGTATAAAGGGAGGGAGACTATTTTGTTAACCTGGATTGCTTTAATACTTATCATTATTGGGGCTTTAAACTGGGGTCTATATGGGTTGTTTGGAGTGGATTTAGTGGCAAAGCTATTTGGGGGGCCACGATCCTTAGTCAGTAGAATAATTTACACTTTGATAGGCATCTCAGGACTTTACACAATTATTATGTTAATATTGAGAAGATAGTAAAAAACAGCGAACCTGAAAGGTCGCTGTTTTTTTGCTCTTTTTGTAGCAATCAATCATAAGGCTTGGGCCTTAGTCATATAAATTAATAAATCCCTTAAGCTAGTCCAGTTTAGATGTAGGTGAAGGTAGGGAAATATAGTCTTAATACTGGAAACAATCAAAATGGGAAACGACATTACACCACCTATTAGTGGCACCATAAAATCTCTTGAAGTAAAAATAGGAGATAAGGTTAGAGGAAGTACTGGCAGTTATTGAATAAGGCTTGGGGTTATTTAAGTTAAGGAAAAAAGGAAAGGGGGAAGAATATATGGCAACAAAAATGGTTGGTATAAAAGAAAAATGTGTAGGGTGCAGGATTTGTGAGTTGGCTTGCTCCATAAATTTAGAGGGAGTTTTTAATCCTAAGCTTTCTAAGATCCAGATTGAACGAGGTAAAGGAGCATTGGATTTACCCCATGTCTGTTATCAGTGTGAGAAGGCAGCCTGTAGTCAAGTCTGCCCTGTAGATGCTATTGAGATGGAGGAAGATACAGGGATATGGAGGCTAGATAAGGAAGCCTGCATAGGGTGTGGCACTTGCATAGATGCTTGTCCCTATGGTGCTATATTTATGGAGCCAAATAATCGGTATGCAATAAAATGTGAAATTTGTGAAGATTTGCATTGTAAAGAAAGCTGTCCAAATGGTGCATTGGAATTGCAAAAATAAAAAACAATTTATAGGAGGGGTGTTGATGAAGATGTTAGGAGGCTATGCAGGTAAATATTTAGATGTTGATCTTACAAAGGGTGAGATTCATGTTAAACCATTAAAACAAGAAATGGTGGAAAATTATATAGGTGGTGGAGGATTTATTGCCAAAATATTATGGGATGAATTAGAGGTAGATACGGAACCATTAAGTCCTGAAAATGTTTTGATTCTTATGACTGGTCCCATGACAGGTACAATGGCCCCCACTGGAAATAGCTGGTACGTTGGATTTAAATCCCCTACAACAGGTATTTATGGTGAAGGTCGGGGTGGAGGTTACTGGGGTCCTGAGTTGAAATATGCAGGGTATGACTATATCGTTATTAGAGGACAATCTAAAAAACCAGTTTACATTTCTATTGAAAATGATAGGATTCAACTATTAGATGCAGAAAGAATATGGGGCAAAGACTTTTTTGAAACAACCAGGATACTAGAAGAGAAGCATAAAGGAGCAAAAGTACTAGGAATTGGCCCAGCCGGTGAAAATTTAGTAAAATCTGCATGTGTTATGAGTGATTTATATAGGGCTGGGGGTCGTGGTGGCGCTGGAGCTGTAATGGGATCTAAAAACCTTAAGGCTATAGCAGTTTATGGTTCGGGCAGTGTTCATGTAGCCAACAAGGAATTATTTCAGGATATTCTTAAAGAAGTTAACGAAGCTATTTACACCCATCCTGCTACCAATCATTTATTACCTGATTATGGTACTGCATCTCTAGTAAACGGCATGAACGCCTTTGGTGCTTTGCCTACTAGAAACTTTCAATCCGGTGTTTTTGAAGGGGCCGAAAAAATCAGTGGTGAAAAAATGTCAGAAACGATTTTAGCAAAAACCCGTAGCTGTTTTGCTTGTAACATTAAATGTACACGATATACGATTGTAGAAGAGGGAGAGTATGCAGGAGTAGAAAGTGAAGGTCCTGAGTATGAAACTGTAGATGCATTTGGAGCTAGGTGTGGAGTAGATAATTTGGAAGCAATAGCCATGGCCAATATGAATGCAAATCGATTAGGTTTAGATACCATTTCAGCAGGAACCCTTATTTCCTTTGCTATGGAGCTTTATGAAGAAGGGATTCTTACGAAGGAGGATTGTAATCAACTGGAGTTAACCTTTGGAAACCATAGGGCTATGAATCAGCTGTTGGAGGATATAGCCTATAGGAAAGGTCTTGGGGACATATTAGCAGAAGGTGTAAGGGATGCAGCAGCTAAAATCGGTAAGGGGGCTGAAAAGTATGCTATGCATGTGAAGGGCTTAGAGTTAACTGCAACAGAACTTAGGGCTGCTCAGGACTCTGGATTAGGTCATGCTATCGCCAATAGAGGGGGAGACCATCTAAGACCTTGGTCACCGGCCTTTACATTATTTAACTTTGGTAATGAGGAAATGGAGCTTTCAGGGGTGGCAGATCCAATTGTACCGGATGAAAAGGCTGAAGTAGTGGATAAGATGGCAAAAACAGCTATATTTACAGATTTAAATGGAATGTGTAAGTTTACTGTACTATGTAATACTTTATCTCCTAGGCAGTTGGCTGCACTGCATACTTCTATAACCGGTATTGTTCTGTCGTCAGAGGATTTATCAACTACAGTGGATAGGGTACTGAACCTACAGAGAATATTAAATATTAAAAAATTTAATATGTCATCAAAGGAGGATACTTTACCTGAAAGATTTTTAAAGGAGCCAGCACCTAATGGCCCAGCCCAAGGAAAGGTTGTAGTGCTAGACAAGATGCTAAAGGAATATTACCAATTGGTAGGCTGGGATGAAAAAGGTATTCCAAAGGAAGAAACCCTCAAAGAGCTTGGATTGGATTTTCTAATAGGCAGTGAAGAAAAATGATGCAAGTTACTGTAAAGGTAATGGGAGATCTTATAAAAATTGTAGGCTATAGTAGCTTTACGGTAGAGCTACAAAAGGATGCTACCATTAAAGGCCTCTTAGAGGAACTGTTTATTTTGCATGGAGAAGACTTTAAAAAAGAAGTAATGGATAAGGAAGGGAGGGATTTGGCTCCCTACTACAAAGTTCTTGTCAATGGAAGAAATGCTAAATTATTAGGACATTTTGAGACGGTTTTAGAAAATGGCCAAACAATCCATATTATGCCACCAATAGCTGGGGGATAAAACCCATATATAAATGCTATCTTCAGAGGTTTTTGAAGGTGGCATTTATGGTTTAATCTACTATTTTATGACAGGAGAGTTTAACCAAAAAACATTCATGACATATAATGATAAGGAGACAATTGAGAGGAGGTTAATAATGCATCCTAATTATATGTCACCTATGATGAATCCACAGGTCCCTGAACCCCCACCTTGTCCAGATGGAACCATATATACCATCAGACCGGGAGATACAATGTTTCGAATAGCCAATCGATATGATATAAGTTTAACACAATTGATTGCAGCAAATCCACAAATTACAAATCCAAATATTATTTTTGTAGGACAAAGAATTTGCATACCTAAAGTGGTAACCCCACTGCCACCTCCAGAAGAATTTTGTCCAGATGGAATTTTGTATACGGTACAACGTGGTGATACAATGTTTAATATCGCAAGAAGGTATGGCTTGACACTGCAGCAGTTAATAAGAGCTAATCCCCAAATCCCAGATCCAAATGTACTAGAAATAGGACAAAAAATATGTATACCAGTAACAGGTGTTCCCTTACCGGAGGGTATTTGCAAGATAGATTTAAAACCTGAACGCACTGGAATACTGGGGGCTACAGCTTTTATAAACATTCCAGACCCTACTGTATGGATAAGTACCTTTGGTTTGCCTGATCCTGCTACAATAGATACTAAATACAAATGCTATTATGCTTGGGTGGTAGATAGGGATACTGAAAAATACTGTAGGGTAGATTTAAAGGACTCAGGAGTACCAGATATTATGGTAGGATATAGAAAAACAACAGGTAGCTTTGTAGGTTATGATGAAATTATTGTTACAGCAGAAGCAGTTGTATCAATATCTAAGCCTGAGGGACCAGTTTTACTAAGAGGAAGCTTAGCACCTTGCAGATAAATATAAAATCCTGTAATCTAGTAATAGGTTACAGGATTTTATATGTAAAAAACTTAAATTCATTTTAGGTGATATTTATAGTATAATATAGTAGAACAGATTTTTGTGTTCATCTACAAATTTATATGAAATGATATTTAACTCATAAGTAGATGACCAAAATCTTTGATTTTGTGTTAGTCACTTATAAACAGTGAAAGTTTGAACTTTAATTTTGTAACAGGCACTTAGTTTGTCTATTTAAAGGGAGTTTTGCCCTGATTAAATTTTAGCTGAAGTTACTCTATGTAGTGCTTAATATGTCTTTTACTAGAAGTGGCAGGCTAAAAACAATACACCCAAGGATAAAAAACAAAAAGGATGATATATAAACATAATAGAAAGGGGTGCAGATATGATAGAAAAAGAAAATACAATGATCTGTGTAACCCAACAAAAAACCTGTGAAAGATTGATAAAAGTAGGAACAAAAATCCAAGAAAAACAAGGCGGGGGATTATATGTTGTCCATGTTGCTCCAGTAGGATGGAATATACTAGGCAATTCAAAAGAGGGAGAAGCACTGGACTACTTATTTGATATCTCAAAAAGGGTTGGGGCAGATATGACAGTTCTACGCTCTACAGAAGTGGTGAAAACTATACTGGACTTCTGTCAAAAACATAATATTAAAACCATTGTTTTAGGAGAATCTAAAGAAAAAACCAGTGACAACAATATCATTATGAAGTTAAGTAAAAAGGTATGTGAAGATGTGGATATAAAAATTATACCTACTGACTAATCATTTCTGTAGGGATTTCTAATAAGGAAATCCCTATTTCCATGGATTTTTGCTGTTTTTTAGGAAATGTATAACTTCAACAATCTATGGAAACAAAGATAATAAAACGAAAGAACGGGGTATATACATGAAACAAGAAGGATTTCTATATAAAACATATTCCCAATATCTTCGGGAGAAATATGGAGAAAAAGTATATAAACTTCCAGTAAATTTGCCATTAACTTGTCCTAATAGAGATGGAAGGTTAGGGAGGGGAGGGTGTAGTTTTTGTGCAGAAGTAGGGACTGGATTTGAAAACCTGCCGAATTATTATGGGGTTAGACAACAATTGGAAGAAAATATGAGTCATATTAGAAAAAAATATAAGGCACAAAAATTTATAGCTTACTTTCAGAACTTTACTAATACTTATTTACCTCTAGAGGATTTTAAAAAACATATACAGGAGGCTTTACTTGAAGATATCGTTGAAATTGCTATTTCTACTAGACCTGATTGTATTTCAGATGCCTATCTAGCATTTTTGAAGGAAATAAAAGAAAAAGAAGATATAGAAATATCTATAGAATTGGGCCTGCAAACAGTAAATTATCATACTTTAAACAAGATAAATAGGGGACATAGCTTAGCAGAATTTATAGATGCTGTTTTGCTTATAAAAAAATATGATTTTGAAATTTGCAGTCATTTAATCTTAAACCTACCTTGGGACAATAAAGAAGATGTTATAGAAAATGCTAAAATTATGTCAGCCCTCAAGGTAAATCAGATAAAATTGCATGCCCTATATTTAGTCAAGGGAACGATTATGGGTGAAATGTATGAAAGGGGAGAGTTTCAAATTATTTCTGCAGAAGAATATAAGGATAGGGTTATTACCTTTTTAGAACACCTTGATCCCAATATTGTTGTACAACGATTGATAGGAAGAGCACCTGAAGAGAACAGCATATTTGTAAACTGGAATATGAGCTGGTGGAAAATAAGAGATGAGATACATGAAAAAATGGAGAAAAACAACAACTACCAAGGTAAAAAGGCCAATTATTTAGGTGGAAAAGCTTTAAGCTGTAGTCAATTTAAATAGATGAATTGACTACAGCTTAAATAAAATAAAAAATTTAAAATAATTTGTCGAATCATGCAGGAAAATTTCTGAATTTATAGAATATTACATATGAGTTAAAATTTATAAATGAATTAAAGTAAGGAGGACATTGAAATGATAAAATTAATCGTAGGAAAAAAGGGAAGCGGTAAAACGAAGACTTTGATTCATGATGCAAATGAAGCTGTTAAAAAAGCAAAGGGTAATATTGTATTTGTAGATGTAGATAGCAGTCACATGTTTCAAATAGATTATAAAATAAGGTTTATCTCTTTAAAGGATTATCAAATCACAAACGAAGATATTTTCTATGGTTATATCTGTGGCATAACAGCATCGAATTATGATATTGAAAGTATTTATGTAGATGATCTATTAAAAGCCACAGAAAAATCTTTAGAAGAGCTGGAGGATTTCTTTAAAAAACTAGATATGCTAGAGATAAAATATAATGTAAACTTTATTTTTACCATTAGTAGTGATGTAGAAGAAATTCCAGACTATCTAAAAAAATATATGCTAGAGGTTTTATATTAAAATTCTAAAATTTTAAAAACAAATATAGAGCAGCTTTGCTGCTCTATATTTGTGGGTCTACTTCATCAAAGGTTGGAAAACGACCTTCTTGTTTTTTGGAGAAGATTAATTGTTGATTTGAGGTTATCTCAAACACTCCTCCAGAAGATGGGATAAGATTAAGGGACACTATCTCATTTTTATATTTACTCAATATGTTTTGAGCCATATCCAAGGCTCTAGGTAGATAGCCTCATCCTGTACAATACTCAATAGATACTTTTCGATTAGCCATTTTTCAAAATACCTCCTTCAAACTATTCCAACTATTTTAATTTTCTATTTAATTGTTATTACAAATAGAAATTATTTATTATATTACCCTTAAACAAAAAATCTAAACAAAATAAAGATTCTATATTACAATAGGGTTTAAAGCTTTTGACTTAAGGAGATTATAAAAATAGAACAATTGATTTTAAAAGGATAAAAATGTATTTGCTATATTAAATAGTTGGATATATAATGATTAGTGTGTCACATTATATATTAGTATAACATACATAAGGAGGATATTTATGAAAACCAAAATAGGTATAAATGGGTTTGGACGAATTGGAAAGGGTGTATTAAAGGCTTCTTTAGAACTCAATGGAGATGTAGAGGTTGTAGCTATTAATAGTACCAGTGGACCAGCAAAACATGCTCATATTTATAAATATGATTCCATCTATGGAAGGGTAAAGGAAGAGGTAAAAGCAACGGAAGATGCTTTACACATAGGAGATAAGAAAATTCAATTCACTGCCTATAGGGATCCTGCAGAAATACCCTGGGGAGAAATGGGGGTAGAAATTGTTATTGAAGCTACTGGAATCTTCTTAACAAAAGAAGCTGCCTCTAAGCATTTTGAAGGTGGAGCAAAGAAGGTTATTATATCCGCTCCTGCTAAGTCGGGGGAGGACTTAACCGTTGTTATGGGAGTAAATGAAAAGGATTATGATCCTGCTAACCATCACATATTATCCAATGCATCCTGTACCACCAACTGTTTAGCTCCTGTAGCCAAAGTATTGGAGGACAATTTTGGTATAGAAACTGGAATGATGACCACTGTACATGCCTATACCAACGATCAAAGAATATTAGATTTACCCCATAGTGATTTAAGAAGAGCAAGGGCTGCTGCAGAATCTATTATACCAACCACTACTGGTGCTGCAAAGGCGGTGTCAAAGGTTATCCCTTCTTTAGAAGGAAAGTTAAACGGTATGGCAATGAGGGTTCCTATTCCAGTTGTATCTGTAGTGGATTTAGTAGCGGAATTAAAAACAGATACAACAGCTGAAGAAGTGAATGAGAAGTTAAAACAGGCAGCTGAAGGCCCTATGAAGGGAATACTAGGATATTCTGAGGAGCCATTAGTGTCTATAGATTATAAACAAGACGATAGATCCTCCATTGTCGATGCCTTGTCTACCATGATGGTAGGTAAAAAGATGGTAAAAATAGTAGCTTGGTATGATAATGAATGGGGATATTCTAACAGAATTGTAGATTTAGCTAACTATATTGCTAAAAAAGGATTATAGAGGTAAATAAAACTGCTGTAGAGTAAATCTACAGTAGTTTTGTCGTTTCTCCAACCCATAAAGTATAAACACTAAAATCAAGGAAAAAAATACACTATTAGTATTGAGATAATTGAAGGGTTTTTGTATTTAACAATTAAAAAAATAGTAAAATAATGATATAATGGAGAAGGCAAATTTATGTTTTAATGGTTAGCAAGTGTTTCCATTAAGATAGCGGGGTGATAGGTTATGGATAATATACAGTGGAAAAAGTTTTTAATTCCCTATGAAAATGCTGTAGAGGAGTTAAAGGTAAAATTTAAAAGCATACGAAACGAGCTTCGTACCATCGGTGAATATTCTCCTATTGAATTTGTTACTGGAAGAGTAAAAAAGGTATCCAGTATTTTAGAAAAGGCTAAGAAATTGGATGTAAGCCCTGAAGAAATTCCTGATAAGATAGAGGATATTGCCGGGATAAGAATTATGTGTCAATTTGTTGAGGATATTTATACTGTTGTAGATTACATAAGAGATAGAAATGGGGAAGACTTAGAAATTGTTCTTGAGAAGGATTATATAACCAATTTTAAGGATAGTGGCTATAGAAGTTATCATGTAGTAATTAAATATCCTATCCATACTGCACTAGGCCCCAAAAAAATTCTAGCTGAGATACAAATTAGAACGTTAGCTATGAATTTTTGGGCAATTATCGAACACTCTTTAAAGTATAAATACAAACAGTTGATTCCTCCTCACATCGAAGATCGGCTTAAAAAAGCTTCTGATGCTGCTTTTAAACTAGATCAAGAAATGTCAGAAATTCGCCATGAAATTAGACAGGCACAAAAAGTCTTTGAAGTAAGGTCTAACATTGTATCCAGTATATTACAGAATATACAATCCCTCTATATAACAGGCAAGGTCAAAGAAGCCAATGAATTTCAAGAGCGATTCAATAGACTGTGGGAAAAAGGTGACACAATAGAACTAAAGATATTAGATAAAGAAATTAGCAACCTAACCCAAAAACAACAGCAATACGACTAATCATAATGAATAGCTAAAGATAGGTGATAAAATGGCTCTATACGCAATAGGAGATTTACATTTAAGTAATGATGTAGATAAACCTATGGATGTATTTGGTGAACACTGGACAATGCATGCCATGAAAATTAAAGAAAATTGGCTTCGAAAAGTAAAGTCAGATGATACTGTGCTTATTCCTGGAGACATTTCCTGGGGAATGAATATGGAAGAAGCAACGAAGGATTTACAATGGATTGAAGCACTTCCAGGTAAGAAAATTTTGTTAAAGGGTAACCATGATTATTGGTGGGGATCTATTTCAAGATTGAATAATAGTTTTAATAATATGGAGTTTCTACAGAACAACTTTTTTACCTATGAAGATTACGCCATATGTGGTACTAGAGGATGGATATGTCCCAATCCCTATAGGTTCACTAAACAGGATGAAAAAATTTATCATCGGGAAATCCATCGATTAAGACTTTCTTTAGATGCTGCGAAACTGAAGGGCTACAATAAAATTATAGGGATGCTTCATTATCCTCCTACAAATGATCTTCAACAAACCTCCTTGTTTACTGAGGCGTTTGAGGCATATAATGTAGATACAGTTATATACGGCCACCTCCATGGAGAAGAGTCCTATGAAGGAGGACTTCAAGGAGTACATCAAGGTATCAGCTATCATTTGGTTTCCTGTGATTATTTAGATTTTAATCTATTTAGAATACGATGAAAAAATAAAAGCACTCTTAAAGTTCCTTGAGGGCTACTGATAAAGGATAAAAAGCAAGTAAAAATCAGGAGAATTCCTTAAAACAAAAAGGGATCTCCTTTTTTATTCAGGAAACCTCCATAGTAAAAACATCTTATTTTCACTCCCTCTAGTATTACAAGATAGACAAGGTAGTAGAGGATTTATAGAGGAGAAAAGACTTTTAATTGGAAGGTAAAATAATTTTTTCTTAAAGGAAAGTATGATTTCTAAATGTATAGAAGAATATCATACAAGTTTTAATATGAAAAAATACAAAATTAGAAAAGTTTTAAAGGAGTTTTCTGTTGCTTTTGATGCACTACGTTTTTATGAAAAAAACAGTGATGATAAAATTAGCTTATCCATTCCTTCAAAACCTTTTGATATAGTCAAAAAGGTCGGGTATAAACTGAATTGGGACATTATATGTCAGTATATTTTAGAGTATAAATAAAGAAGGTAAAAATATAGAGAGGTATAAGATAGTCATTCCGATTAAAGAAATTTAAAAAATATGTTGGTTATTTTATTACAGGAAAAAGATGAGTTATAAATTAATATTATTTATAACTCATCTTTTCAAATGTAATTAATTCAACGTTAAAAGGTTCTAGTGTGATGTGCAAATCATAATAACTTTTTTGTTCGATGTGGGAAAAAGTGATTTTAGGGAAAGATGTTCTTTGAATCAATTCTTCATTTTCTTTGGAAATTGATTGGGGACATCCCATGTTTTCCCAATGCTTATAGACAAAACCATTTTCTATGTCTAATTTATATCTCTTTATAATATATTTATTACCTATGTTCATTAGTCGTAAGATAAATTCTTTTTTTGTATTGAGTATATCATGCAATTGTTTTTTAGCTACTTTTAATTCTATTTTTTCATCAATAAATAGGTTGTTGCATAGTTCATCATAGTTATATATTAATATTTGTATACTATCATTGTTTTTAGTTGCTACATACCCATCTCCCTTAGCTATTATCTCATCACCAAGCTTTGATAATAAGTAGAATCCATAATAGGATGATTTTCTTAAACCATTCAATGTTATTAAGCCTAGACCACCATGAAAAAAGGAATGATTTCTTGAATAATCATGGAAACTATCTATTAGCATTATGTTATCTTTAAATTTATCTTTGTTACTCTTTACTAGATTATGTACTATGAAGGAAGCCATAAATTCCGTATCATACAATGAATTTAAAGAATAATTCATGACATTTTTTTCTTTTGGTGTGGTCATTTTATAGGATTTAATTATTTTATTAATTTCTGAAATAAGGTAATTATATTTATTGTCTTTTACATTACTATGTAACTCGAATTTCCAATTTTTTACTGATTCATATCCATATTTATTCATACAGTACAATATAAAATTATTTAAAATATATGGCAATTCATTAACAAGTCCATTAGTCACTATTTTTTCATAATTCATTGTAATAATAGGCGTAATCCTTATTCTATTACAAGTATTGAATAGCTGATTAAAACAATCAAAATTTTCAGGTGTATAATTTCTTTCTATACAATCCAGAGGATTTAAACGAATGTACTTAAAACCAATATCCTCCTGAAATTTTTCTAAATACTTTTGGTACTCTAAGGTAAGTCCTTGATAAATATTTGGCAAGTTTAAATAGTTCCAGTAATGCTCAAATTTTTTAGTTCCCTTATTAGTAAAATCTATTTCAATAATGTTGAATACTCCCTCAAAACTATAAACATTCTGTTTTTCTTTAGGAATTTTCAACAAGTTTTTTATTTTTTTTACGGCTTTTTCTTTATCATAATCTAAATATTTTATTTTTTTAACTCTAATTGTTTTATCTTTAAATTTTTTTCTATGTTCAGAAGGTGTTATACCAAAGAATTTTTTGAAATGTTTAGTATAATATCTATAGGAGGAAAAACCACATTCATGTACAATATCTTCTATAGTCATTTCCGTCCCTAATAGTAGTTTTTCAGATAGTTCTACCCTAACTAAATTTACGGTATCTTGAAATCCATATCCAACCCCATATTTAAGCAGACGTGTCAAATAATACTTACTAATATGTTCTTCTTTAGAAATTTGTTCTAAACTAATTTTTTTATTGTAATTTGAATAAATATAATCTGTTATTCTGTGTATCCTTTGAATTTGAAAATGATCTCCTTTATACTTGTTTTCATTTTTAAGTTTTTTATCATCCATAGAATAATATTGAAAATCATTTATTAGGTTTAATAGACATGAGATAACTAATGCTTCAACTTTTTTTCTATATCCTTCTTCCTTGTTTAAAACTTCCAGCATTATTTTTATTAAATATTGTTTTATTCTTTCAATTTCTTCTCTATGAGCTTTGTTATAATATGAATCACATATATAAATTATTTTATCTACGTAAGGATGATATTTTTTGTAGTTTTCCAAATCAATTTGTAGGAATAATATTAAATTTGAATCACTTTTTTTATAAATACTATGCAGGTCTCCTCCATTAATAAAATAAACATCCCCTTGTTCCAACGTATAGCTGTGAAAAGTATCTTTAAGATTTATTTCTCCTTCTATAACATAAATGATTTCAAGTTCATCATGCATATGTATAGGATATTCATTAATTGAACTACTAAATACTCTAATAGCTAAACCGTCAGAGTATTCAATACATTCTTTTAGCATATAAAAGACCTCTTTTCTAAAAGTAATTAGAGATGTTTAATTAGGTAATTAATTTTCTGATTTTATTTTATATTATATATTTTATGATAATTACGCTCTATTGTATAGTAAAAACAGCAAAAAATATATCTTTCTTCTCTAAATTATTAATAATTTGTTGATACTAAAAAATAAATTACTATATAACACAGTTAAATTAGGACATTTAATACATATGTAGATTGTTACATTTTGTTTTTAAATCTACATTCCTATTCGAACAGTAAAATAATTTTATTGGACAACATGATATATGAAATAGAACAACTTAATACATAGCAAATACTTTCATTTTAAAATTAAATTTTAAAATATTAAAAATTAAGACTATGTTAAATGTCGTTGTTGATTTTATACTAAATTATAATTTTAGTATAAGATTTAGAGACTTGTCATCCTATGGTATCTAAAGGCAGCAAAGGATCTAGCCCTTTAGATCTAAAACTAAGATCCTTTATTATCCCTCAGGATGACTGCAGCCTAACATTTTTATATTTTTTCAAATATCAACATTTATCATTAACAGAGCCAAAATTAAAAAGAATAAAGGGGGAATTTGTATGGAAAAAATAATGGGAGGAAAGAGAAAGAGATTATCATTTTTTACAAAGGCAGGATATGGTTCGGCATCAATGGCCGATACAATTTTCTATGATTTTGTATTTGTATTTTTCTTATTCTTTCTTACTGATATTGCAGGAATAAGCCCTGCTTTTGCAGGTACCATTGCATTTG
This sequence comes from Natronincola ferrireducens, assembly GCF_900100845.1. Lineage (NCBI taxonomy): Bacteria > Bacillati > Bacillota > Clostridia > Peptostreptococcales > Natronincolaceae > Natronincola > Natronincola ferrireducens. The sequence goes on from NZ_FNFP01000001.1 coordinate 749,067, forward strand.
TTGGAGTTCTTTGGGATGCAATAACAGACCCATTAGCAGGATTCGTATCTGACAATACAAAATCTAAGTATGGAAGAAGAAGGCCGTATATTATTGGATCAGTAATTCCTCTCATCATAACATTGACCCTCATGTTCACAAAGGTGAATTTTAGTACTATAGGAATGAATATATACTATATAATTATTACCATGGCATTTTGGTTGGCTTATAAAGCATTTTTCATTCCCTATTCTGCATTAGGAGCAGAATTAACTAATGATTATCATGAAAGAACCTCTCTTAGATCCTATGCAACAATATTTAATTATGTAGGATTATTGGCTGGCGGTGCATTACCTCTTGTATTAGTGGATTTTTTTCAAGGATTAGGATATGAACCAGCAACTGCATGGCAGTACACAGCATTGACACTATCAATTGTAGCTGGAGCTACAATTGTGATAACATGGTTTTCTACAAAAGGTAAAGAGCTTGATATTGAGCTTTTACACAAAGAAAGCACTTCAAGAGAAGGATTCGTTAAAACAATTAAACAACTATTTAAAATCAAAGCATATAAATTTATTTTATTGGCTTCTATGTTTTTTATGGCCAGTTATTCAATATTTAATAGCAATTTAATTTATTTTTCTACCTATAAGCTTGGAATTGGCGAAATAGAGATGGCAGGCATATTTCTAATCTTCACCATAGTTTCATTCTTCTTTATTCCAGTTGTTACAGCTTTTTCTTCAAAAATTGGGAAAAGAAAAACTTATATTTGGGGCATGATTTCAGCAGGAATTGCATGCTGTTTATTTAGATTTATCAATATTGAAACCATATTCATGACGATAGTTTATTCAATTATATATGTTATTGGTAATGTAGTCTATTGGACATTGATATACGCTTTAATCTATGATGTATGTGAACTTGATGAATTTATTTCAGGGCAACAAAGGGCAGGAATGGTTTCATCCTATGGATCGTTTGTTGGCAAACTAGGTTGTGCCATCGGTATGCAGATATTAGGCTTAGTATTACATTTGGCTGGATATAATCCAGAGGCTCTAGAACAAACACCTAAGACTATGAATGCTATTGAGTCTGCTTTCACAATAGTTCCTGGAATATTTTTAATCTTAAGTGGTCTGTTGTTGATATTTTATCCTATTTCTCAAGAAAGATATGAACGTTTGGTGGAAGCTTTAGAGTTAAAAAGACAAGGAAAAGAATATACAACAGAGGGGTTTGAAGAGTTATTGTAGTTTGTTAACTGTAGGGGATTTTTCTTTATCTTGACAATACATTCATGGGGCAAAAACGTGTAAAAATTATAGGATAAATTAAGGAAACGATATAATTTTTGGAATGGGGGATGATTATTATGGAAGTAAATGTACTAAAACCGGCAGAAATGGTATTTCAAAATGGCATTGTATATACGGTTGATAAGGAAAGAAGCTGGGCTGAGGCTGTAGCTGTAGCCAATGAGAAAATTGTTTATGTAGGAGATAACAAAGGGGTAGAGAAGTTTATTGGAGGGGATACAAAGGTAATAGATCTTGAAGGAAAGATGCTTCTACCGGGTTTTATTGATGCCCATGCCCACCCCAATATGGCAGCATTTTTTTCAATGGGTGTTAAGATAGACATGACGGCAGATTATAATGAAACATTAAAAAGCATAAAAAAATATATAGAAGAAAATCCTGAAAGAAATGAATACTTTGGTTTTGGATATAATGAGGACTTGTTTGATGAGAAGGGACCAAAGAAAGAAGTTTTAGATGCACTATGTCTAGACAAGCCAATCTTTATTCTATCATCTGGTGGACACTCTGGTTGGGGAAACTCAAAAGCATTTGAGGTAGCTGGTGTAGACAGAAAACACCCAGATCCTATTCCAGGGTTTCATTATTACAAGCGGGATGCCATGGTCTTTTTCAAGAATTTTATAATATATGTGTAAAAGCAGCAGCAGCAGGATTTGACATTCATCTTCACGGTATAGGAGATAGAACTATTTTTGAAAATCTTATGGCGGCTAAAGCAGTTCGAGAGGCTGGTTATCATGATACAAGGCTTACAAATGCCCATACTCAGTATGTAAGAAGAGAAGACAGAGAGCTATTTGGCAAATATAATGTCATTGCCAATACAACAGGTGCTTGGTTTGTTAATGATGAAAATAATGAAATAGCATTAGGTGATCGAGCTAAAGAATTATTTTTAATGAAAACCCTTATTAAAAACGGTTCTAAAATAACATTAAGCAGTGATTACTCAGCTTCAGAGTTAGGTCACGAGCCTTTAAAGAACATTGAGATGATAGTTACACGTCAGGTTTATGGAGAAAAGGATTTTCCAGTTTTAGAGCCTGTAGAAGAAAGACTGACAATTGAAGAGGCTATAGAAGCTTATACAATTAATGCTGCATATCAAGTTAGAATGGATGACAAAATTGGTTCAATTGAAGAAGGAAAATATGCTGATTTAGTAGTATTAGGAGAAAATATCTTTGAAACAGATACATATTCTATTCATAGGATTCCGGTTGTTATGACGATAACAAATGGTAAAGTAGTTTACAATACAAATAATATAGGATCTGTAGTAGTAAAGTGTTGTTAATAGAATGCAAAATGTATATACATGTTCTAATTGGTGGAACTAGATATCTAAGGAAACTTTTAGCAAAATCAAAGCTTTAGGAAACAAAACAATATTTATTTAGCACAGAGTCATAATATAAAGCAATTACATTTCTAAAGCCCCTTGAACTATTGAGTTCAAGGGGCTTTAGATTTTTACTATATCTATTTACAGTGTTGATAAAATTAGAGGTAAAACAAAGTTATTACCATATGTTGTGGAAATTATTATACACATGTTGCTATTTTAAAAATCAAAATAATTTTATAAAGCAATATTGTATATAAAATGAAGCAACATAATATCTACTTCAAAAAAGTGTATTGTAATATAATTAATTTATAGAAAATTCTAAAAATAATTAAATATAACAAACCTTTGGTTAAAAGATTTTTTAGATAATAGGAAAAAATATTGTAAAGGTTTTATTACTGATGAATAGTTGTTAGAAAAATATTTGTTCACATTCTTAATTAGGATTTAAGTGATTATAATGTCAATCATTTATCCATTTATTAATGATTGATGCATTATAAATATACCCATCAAACAATTATAAAATTGGAGGCGAAATTGTGAAAGTGTTATTAGCAGGAACCTGACATTGGCCAGTGAATAGACACAAAACAATATGTTTAAATTCGCAAAATGAATAAAATGATAAGAAAAGGGGAAGTAAATATGAGGATGTTAATGATCGGGACAGGTGGAGTTGGAGAGTCAATTCTTAAAATTTTAAAGGAAAGAGACCCTAAAAGTAAATGGTTAAAATATGTTGTTTGTGCAGACTATCATATGGACAGAGCAGAGGAAGTTGCTGCTAGCCTAGGTGACTCAAAGCGTTTCGTTCCTGCTCAAGTTAATGCTAAGGATAAGGAAGCGATTATAGAACTAATTAAAAAACACAATTGTGATTTTGTAATGGATGCAGCGGCTCCCTTTGTAGCAGATAACATTTTCGATGCTGCTTATGAGGCTGGAGTACAATATGCAAATATGGGGACTTGGTCTTTACCGAAGACAGATCCAAAAGAGATGTATGGTGTCGGAAAACAGTGCTTCCAGCAGTTTATGACAGACTATAACTTTGATAGATCTGATATGTGGGCAGAAAAAGGTTTATTAGCAGCTATATGTCTAGGAATAGATCCAGGGGTTGTTAACGTATTTGCTAAATTTGCAGCGGAGTATCTATTTGATGAATTACATGAAATACATGTAAAAGATGGTGGTAATTTGAGTATACCATCTGCAAAAGAAGACGAAATAGTATTTGGGTTTAATGTTTGGACAGTATTAGATGAAGTTTTAAATCCAAACGTAGAATGGGATAAAGAAAAAGGATTTATCGTAGAGCCTCCATTTGCTGGTGAAGAAATTTTTGATATGCCAGAAGGAGTAGGACCAAATAAACTTGTAAAAGTTGAACACGAAGAAGTAGCATGTATGCCAAGATATTTAGAAAAGTATGGATTGAAAAAATGCACATTTAAAATTGCTTTAGATGAAAATCTGGTAAGGGCATTAAAAGTTATTCAAGCATTAGGTCTTAGAAGTTTAAATCCAGTGAATTTGGATGGTATAGAAGTTTACCCTAGGGATGTTGTTGCTGCAGTTGCTCCACAACCAACTGATATTGGGAATGAAATGATTGGCAGGATGTGTGTTGGTGTTCATTGTATAGGTATTAAAGATGGTAAAAAACGAGAAATCTTCATGTATCAGCCCTTAGATAACCAAGAATCAATGAGGCGTTGGGGTATGCAGGCTGTCGTAGCCCAAACAGGTTTTGGAGCAGCCATTGCTATTGAATTGATTGGTAGAGAAATCTGGACCGAGAAGGGGGTACATTCTTTAGAAGCATTTGACCCAATCCCTTATCTAGAAATTATGAATGAAGCAGGTTTTGAATACAATATAGTTGAAATGGATTCGGAATATAAGCGTGTAATAGATAAAATAGAGCTTAGTAAAATTTTTGCAGAAGCTGCAGCAGCTGGAGATAGATAAACAGGAAGAATTTACAGTTGAGTTTTCTATAAAACAGAAGTAAAAAGAGGTTTTAGTATTGCAAATATAGGTTTTACTGTAAAGGGTATACAGAGTAGAAGGTGAGTCAAATAATTATTCACCTTAAAGCCAAAGGGACTCCTAGGAGTCCCTTTGTGGTGTTTTTAGCAATATAGCATTAAAATAAATTTGATTACAACTCCAGGGGATAAAAATTCCTTCAGGAGCAAATCCGATTTTATAGGAAATTGTTACAGCCTAAAACATTGGCAATTTTATGGCGAACCATTTCCTTAATAGCTGTTCTACCTTCACCCAGATACTTTCTTGGATCAAAGTTACCTGGGTTTTCTGTAAGACTTTTTCTCATGGCTGCTGTCATAGCCAAACGAAGATCGGTATCAATATTAATTTTACATACACCCAATGAAGCAGCTCTTCTTAACATATCTTCAGGTACTCCTTGTGCTCCAGGAATATTTCCTCCATATTGATTGCAAAGCTCTACAAATTCAGGCAATACAGTAGAAGCACCATGTAAAACCAATGGAAAACCTGGTAAAAGCTTAGCAATTGCTTGAAGTCTTTCAAAATCTAGATTTGGTTCTCCTTTAAATTTATAAGCTCCATGACTGGTACCTATGGCAATAGCTAAAGAATCCACACCAGTTTTTTCTACAAATTCTGCTGCCTGTTGGGGATCGGTATAGGTGGCGTCCTTTGCACTTACATTTACATCATCCTCTACCCCAGCTAACCTGCCGAGCTCTGCTTCTACAACAACACCCTTACTATGGGCATATTCCACCACCTGCTTTGTAATAGCGATGTTTTCCTCGAAGGGGTGATGGGATGCATCGATCATCACTGAAGTAAAACCATCATCAATACATTGCTTGCAGATTTCAAAGTCCTCACCATGATCTAAGTGAAGAACAATAGGCAACCCAGAATCTTCAACAGCTGCTTCTACTAATTTCTTCAGATAAGTAGGATTAGCATATTTTCTAGCTCCTGCTGAAACCTGAAGAATCAAAGGGGATTTCTCCTCCTTAGCGGCATCAACAATACCTTGAATAATTTCCATGTTGTTTACATTGAAGGCTCCGATGGCAAACTTTCCATCATAGGCTCTTTTAAAGAGTTCTCTACTTGTTACTAATGGCATAACATATTCCTCCTAAATAAATATTTTATCTATTTTTTCAATAGCATCATAAAGGAAAATTGAACGATTAATATAAGAAAATACAATTTTGCATACCTATGTAATATTTTTATAATAAACATTTAAATTGTATCATATTAGTTTAATAACCGTCAATCAAACTAAAAGAGCAGAATTGTGTTGTATATATAATATAATGCCTATATTTATTAAACATTATAATTCATATTTATAATAAAAGTTTGTTGCTGTTGTAAAAGTTGAAAAATAGTTTTCTCAATTTTAGACTATGAATTTCAACAAAAATGAAGTAAAATGTATAGTAAGAGGTTATAATAGTTGATGAATAATTAGAAAAAAACAATTATTGAGATTATGAGGAATAGAGGTGAAAAAAGGTGAGAGTAAAAGCACATATACCAAATATGTTTACTTTTTTTAACTTAACCTTGGGAATACTAGCCATCGTAAGTATAATAAATGAATCCTATACGATTTCAGCTTTATTAATTTTAACGGCTGCATTTACAGATCGACTTGACGGACAATTGGCTCGAAAGTTGGATGCTGAAAGTGAAATTGGCAAAGAACTAGACTCATTATGTGATTTAATTTCTTTTGGTGTTGCACCTGCTGTTTTAATTTGGAGTTTTCATTTGGCAACATTTGGAGTTATTGGAATATTAATTATGATAATCTTTTCAATATCGGGAGCTTATCGACTAGCCAGATATAACATTATGGAATTTGATGGGGTTTATATGGGTATCCCGATTACGATGTGTGGTGGAATTGTAGCTTTGATGACGTTGTACTCTATTAATTATCAAATCAATGTTTATTTTATTGGAATTATGATGTTATTTCTATCTTATTCTATGATTAGCAAAAGAATTAAACTAAAGAAAAGATAAAGACTCCTCTCAAGGAGTCTTTTCCTTAACATCTGTTTAATTAAATATGACGTAATAGAGGGTGTTAAAGATGAGGTATGTTCAAGGAGAAAATATATTTGAAAAATTCTTTAATCAACGACAAAGCTTAATACAGCAGTTTAAAAAAGGAGATATTACTAAAAAAGAATATATAGAAGAAAGCTATGGATACATAAAGCAAATGAATATTAAGCCCTTTAAAAGGGTAGATAATTTTAATAAGGCAGTATATAATTACCAATACTATAATATGATGGCAAAATATTGCTACCTAAAGGCAAAGGAAATTAAAAGGTATGAAAAACATCCTGAGCTTCATAAAGAGTATGAGGATAAAGTAAATTATTATTATCATAAAAAAGATCAAACTACCCTACAAACCATTGAACTACTGGATTATTATGACGTGGAGGCTTACTATATTAAAGTAACCTCTTCTTATTTGAAGGAAAATCTATTTGAAATTATATTTAAAAATCATGACCAGGTTATTTTCCATTCAAGAAGCCAGTGGCTTCTAAATAAACTAAAGGAAGAGGGGGTTTTTAAGGAGGGGATTAGAAGATCTTTAATAGAAAACTATATTAATCAAAAGTATTAATGACAAATGTAGCTAGAAGGAGGGATAGTATGTATAAGATCGTCACTGCTGAAAAATTTCTTTGGGAAGGAATTAATTTGGAGGGAAAGGTAGTTTTAGAAGGTGGAACCAGCTGGGGCAATACTACTAGACTCATCGCTAAGAAAGTAGTAGAAAACAGCTGGAATACTGAATTAATCTCTGTGGATATTGATGATAGTCATTTTGATGAGATTGAAGAAGATATGAGAGAAGCTTTTACAAAGCTTACCTTGAGAAAGGGAGATCTAGGTGATCTGTATTTTGTTCCTTCTGATTCCATTGATGTTATTATTTGCAACTATACCTTATCCTCTGTAGAACAATTTCCCTTGAGGGTGGTAAAGGCACTGAAGGAATTACATCGTGTTTTGAAAAAAGGTGGGAAGCTACTGATTACAGAGGAGATGCCCATCTGGTCTGTAGATACCAGCGATTATCCCTATTGGTCTAAAAGGCTCAGAATTATTAAAAGTATTAGTGTATTAAAGGCTATGACCGTCTTTAGTGAAATACATCCCAATGATTTACAAGAGGTATTAAAACTATTGGATTTTAAAGACATCCATTGGAAGGAATTCCAGGAAAAAATCAATGCTGAAATGGCAGTGAAATTTTTAGATAAAAGAAAACAAACCTTAATTAAGGGAGCTAATGATTTAGAAAACAAGCATTTGACCGATGGTTTTGTAGAGTTGACGGAAAACCTGGTGAAGGAATTTGAGAAAACAAAGGAATTTTTAGCACCAGCCTATATTTTGAAGGCCATTAAATGATAAGGTTTTGATTATAAAATAGATTTAGGATATAATATAGTGACCAACAATTCCGATGGGTCACTATATTTTTTTGAATTTTGTTGCAAACTAACGATACATAAATTATTGAAGATATATAATGGGAGTGAAAACATTGATAAAAAAGAAGGAAATTGTAGAATTTAAAATAGAAGACAGTGAATTTGGTGGGAAAGCCTATGGTTATGTGGACAATGTGAAGGTGGCAGTGAAGCATGGTATCCCTGGACAAGTGGTAAAGGCTTTTATCAAAAAAATCAGAAACAAAAAGGCAGAGGCACAAATCATGGAGATTGTAGAGCCATCACCATTCGAGACCCAGTCCACCTGCCGACACTTTGGAAAATGCGGTGGCTGTTTTCAACAGACAATAGACTATGAAAAGCAGCTGGAATTAAAAGAAAACCAAGTGAAAAAGCTTTTTGAAGAAGCTGAATTAAAGGGATATCAGTGGTTAGGTATAGAGGGTAGTCCTCAATCTTTTGATTATAGAAACAAAATGGAATTCTCCTTTGGGGATGAAGAAAAGGGAGGACCATTAACCTTAGGTATGCATAAGCGTGGTAGACATTATGACATTGTAACGGTGGATGACTGTAGAATTATGGATGAAGATTTTAGAAGGCTTCTTATAAGTATTTTAGAATACTTTAGAGATAAAAATCTTTCCTATTATAATACCCGCAGGCATGAAGGATACTTAAGGCATTTAGTAATAAGGAAAGCTAGATTCACAGAGGAAATTTTAATTAATCTTGTCACCACCACCCAAAGTCAAATAGATATAACGGACTTGGTTAATGAATTGGTAGCTATGGACCTAAAGGGGAAAATTGTAGGATTTTTACATACCTTCAATGATGATTTAGCCGATGTAGTAAAAAGTGATAAAACTGATATTTTATTTGGAAGGGATTATGTCATAGAGAAGCTATTGGGATTAGAATTTAAAATATCAGCCTTTTCCTTCTTTCAAACCAACTCCGGGGGGGCGGAAAAGCTCTACTCTATCGTACGGGATTTTGTAGGTGAAGCTGAAAACCAAATAGTATTTGACCTTTACTGTGGTACTGGCACCATAGGACAAATTGTAGCTCCAAATGCTGAAAAGGTGATAGGCATTGAAATTGTTGAAGATGCTGTTGAAGCAGCAAGGGAAAATGCTAAGCTGAATAACCTTGATAACTGCACTTTTATTGCTGGAGATGTAAAAGAAGAAGTGAAGAAACTTGAGGAAAAGCCTGATATTATTATAATTGATCCACCAAGGGCAGGAATACATCCAGGAGCTCTAAAGGATATCATAAGCTTTGCCTCGGATAAAATTGTCTATGTCTCCTGCAATCCTAAAACAATGGTTCGAGATCTTGTAGAGCTTGAAAGTAAAGGCTATAAAATAGAAAAGGTACAATGTATGGATATGTTTCCTCATACACCCCATGTTGAGAGTATAATTCTGATGACGTATTGTGGTGATAAGGAGAAATAATCGAGTTTGACCAACACATATAGTGGTTTGAGGATGAAACTCGGGACAAAAATCGGTGAAAAAACACCGTTTTTTGTCCCCTATTTTTGGGGTAATTTATAGATGACATAAGGTAATTTTTAAAGATGACACCCTAAAATGTAAATTGTATATAGAAGGATCCAAGACATTAAGATGAGAATCTTGGTGTCTTTATTGTAAGGGTAAATGTTAATATGGAAATGTACAAATATTAAAATCTCAAAATACACAAATCTCAACGTTTTTCTTGTATAATACTTATAAATATATAACGGGAAGAATTATAAAATTATTATTGACAACTGCGACAAGATGTAGTACTATTTATGTACGACAACTTGTCGCATTAATAATGGGGGTGCACACCATGAAGAATTTGGGAAAGTTATCGGAAACAGAAATGGAAGTGATACAGGAAATATGGAAAATAAAAGAACCTGTAACTGTCGCACAGCTTATGGATGTTTTCAGAAGTAAAGACTGGAAAACTTCGACCTTGTCAACCATAATGCAACGCTTGATTAATAAAGGATTCTTAACAAAATCTATGGATGGGAAAGTAAATTTTTACTATGTTACTCTTACATTAGATGAGTACAAGAAATATGAGTCAGTGGAATTTTTAAATCGTCTATATGATGGAAATATTAAAAATTTTATAGCTGCTATTGTTGAAGATGAAGGTTTAAGTAAAAATGATATTGATGAGCTTAAAGATTGGTTTGTTGAACAGGCTGGTGAGAAATGATGAGCTTTGTATCTTCTCTAATTATTGCTTCTTTGGTAGGGGCAATTCTTTGGATTATCAAAAATGTTTTCAAACCAATCACACAAAAACTATTTTCACAGACTTGGCATTATTACACAAGTTTAATACCTATATTTTTCTTTCTCGGGGGTACTAAAGTTATCAATGAACTGATAGATTTGACAAGTCCTATACTTAATAACAAAAGTATGGGTTTGATAAAACAATCAAAAAATTTAAATCCTATGGATCAATTGCTTACTATGATGCCTCAGTCCGAAAAAATAGATGAAATAATGCTATGGATAATTCTTATTTGGGTAACTGGTATGATAATTTTTCTTATGCTAAATATAAAAAAGTATGTTAATTTTAGATATTTTATATTGCAAAACCACAGGATTTACAATACGGAACATAGTAATGCACAAATAATCATAAGTAGCAATGCTACAACACCAATGGTAATGGGATTTTTCAATCCAATTGTGGTACTACCAGATGTTCAATTTAAGGATAGAGAACTTATTATGATTTTGTCCCATGAGCTTGTTCATATAAAACGAGGTGACTTACTTATAAAGTTGGTGATTATGATAACAAAAGCAGTACATTGGTTTAATCCAGTAATTTATCATCTCAGTAAGCAGATAAATAATTACTGTGAACTTTCATGTGATGAAAAAGTTGTGAAAAAAATGGATGCTGAAAGCCGAAGAGGTTATGGTCAGATGATACTATCAGTATTGGATTACGGAGTTAAGAAAAGAACTAATATTGGTGATAATTATGTAATTAAATTTTGTAGTAACAAAAATAATGTAAAAAGGAGGTTGTTGAATATTATGAATGGTAAGAAAATGAAAAAATCAATGATTACCCTATCTATTTTTGTATCAGTTTTACTAATTGGAATAGGTGCTTATGTTGCCTATGCTTATGAATCTCAGGTACCAGAAACAAGCAAATTCCATAAGGAGGATTATGATGATTCTGACGTTAAAGTAATGGAAAGCAACCAATCAAATGAATTTTCCCTTGAAGTTGATGTTCCATATCCAATGAAATATCAAGACCCATATGCAGATCCTCCATTGGATATTGACATAGAACCTGGCAAGCAAACTCTAACGGGGGACGAAGCAGAGGCATACTTAAAGTTTAGAAAACCAAATTAAGATTGATCTGATACCTCCAAGTAGATAGCCTAATTAATAAAAAAAGACTATCTACTTGGAGGTATTTGTAGATTTAAAGTTAATAAGATATGCCAAGACTAAAGTCCTCAGATCTTACTAAGGATTTTAATGTTGGTATATTTTGTAGAAATATGTCGGTAGAATAGTCTATACATTTGGTAAATAATGGGTTCTTGGGCTGAGAAAAGATAGAGGATACTATAAAATTAAAGTAATGGTATTAACACCAAGAGATGCCATCAAAATATGAAACTTAAATCATATGTAATAGGAAGCATATAAATTAGCTTGTTTTGATTGTTCTGAGAGAGCGATTCAGATACTTCAAAATGAATATAGTGCAGAAGCATATGATGAATATTTAGAGGGTTATATTCAGAAGGCAATGGATAGTGTTTATGAAGAATTCAGAGATTTATGTCAAGGATCAAAAGATAAATTGGATAATATGATTAAAATTATGGATGATTATCTAGGTTTATCAAGAAGAGCATTCTATGAATTTGAAAAGTTAGAGTTTAGAAAAATAAACGATGAGATTGATAACACATAATATAAAGAGGAAAGGATTTGAGTCTTTCTCGCTTTTTTGGACACCGTTTCGTGAGCATATCTTGATATCAAATTAAATTCCTAGGATTTGCTTCCAATATCTCGGCTTTTGGAGTATTGCTTTAAGTATTATACTTAAATTTCTAGTAATATCAAGGGTTAAATGAACGGCTGTGCCGCCCTTGACATAACAAGAAACTCAAGTTGGTTTAGCGCTAAGCAATTATTCCAAAACCTATATTTATCCTGCAAGATTCCAGTACCACATCTTATTATAGGCAGCAGGAGTTATCCAACCTAAGGCTGCATGTCGCCTTTGGCGGTTATAATAGACTTCTATATATTCAAATATAGCTTGTTTAGCGGCTTCTCTAGTTCTAAAGGAATAAAAATTAGTACATTCGCACTTTAAGCAGCTAAAGAAGTTCTCTGCACAGGCATTGTCATAGGGATTACCTTTACGGCTCATGCTTTGACTTATGTGATTGACTTTTAACAGATCTTTGAAGTCATTTGAACAATACTGGCTTCCTCTATCTGAGTGAAATATTAATCCAAGTGATGGTTTCTCACGCTTTAAAGCCATCTCCATTGCCTTGATAACTAGTTCCTTGGTCATTCTGTCGCTCATAGCATAGCCAACTACATCTTTGGTGCATAGGTCTTTAACAATGGCTGTATATAGCCAGCCTTCCTTTGTCCAGTGGTAGGTAATATCTCCTACCCAGACGGTATTTGGTACTTTTATATCAAAGTTTTGTTCTAATAGATTTGGTGCTACTGCTAGATTATGATTGCTGTTGGTGGTTGCCTTCCATTTTGTCTTACGCTTTGATTTTATACCGTTTTTCTTCATAATGCTATAGACTGTGTTGCGGCTGCAGGGGATTATTTCTTTTACCTCAGCCCAGATTGGATCAACGCCCCATACTGGGTGCTTCTTGTGGATTCTTTTAATCTCTTTAAGTATTCTATTATGCTTTATTTCTCTTTGGGATGAAGGTCTACCAACCCAGTCATAATAACCGCTTCGGGACACTTCTAGTAAATTGCACATTTTCTCCACAGAATGCCCAGAAGCGTTTATTTTAATAAATTCATATTTAGTAGCAGTTCTTACTTCTGTGGTTTTATGAAAATGGCTACTGACTTTTTTAGTACTTCTACTGTGTCCTTAGCGTCATCTAATTCTTTTTTTAGTCTTTTGTTTTCTGCTTCCAATTCAGCTAATTTCTTGGAAGCAGCATCTTCGGGCTCAGTACTTGCTTTTATCCATCTTCTAAGTGCAGGTTCTGATACTCCTAGATCCTTTGCTACAGCACTAATTGGTCGACCTTTTTCTATCACCATTTTTACAGCACTGGCTTTAAATTCATCATCATATCGATTGTTATTACTTGACATTTTCAACACCCTTTCATGATTTAATTATACAATCACGATTCTGTGTCCGTCAAACTTGGTATGAGGCAAAGAGGCTAAACAAATCAGATATAACATTTTCTCATGTATGTGGTTATTACGATGACAGTCTAGAGATTAAATTTAAAGATATAAAAGAAGCAATATTTTATAATAATCAACATAATATAAATATAAAAGCTGCATAGCTAAGGTATGAGAATGCAGAAAATAATACTTATTGGAAATTAGTAAAACAAATAGGAAACCAAGCATAATTATGCTATAATAAAGTCATAATATTAACAAGGAGGCAATGTTATGATTGAAATAAGGCCAATAAAGGATTTAAGAGATACAACTGAAATATCAAGACTTTGCGAAGAAAATAAAGAACCTATTTATATTACAAAAAATGGATATGGACACTTAGTTGTTATGAGTATGGAAACCTATAAAGATAAATTAGCTAAAGCAGATTTATATGAAAAGTTAGCAGAAGCTGAAAATCAAATTAATAATGGAGAAGAACTTTTAGATGCTGAGGCAGTATTTAAAAGTTTAAAAGATAGGTATGGTAAATAAATATAGCATAAAAATGACCCCAAGGGCAGTAGCAGATCTAGATAATATTTTTAAATATATATCAGAGGAATTATTTGCTGCATCAGTAGCCGGCAATATTCTAGAAAGAATAGAAAGAGAAATTATGAGATTGAAAGATTTTCCTTTTTCATGTAATTATGTGGCTGATGAATATCTAAGAAATAAGGGTTATAGAAAATTAATAGTTGATAATTATATAGTATTTTATTTAGTCGAGGAAGAAAAGAAACAAGCTATCATTATGAGGGTTTTATATGGAAAACAAAAATATGAGAATTTACTTTAAATACACCTGATTAGGTGTATTTAATTTGAATATAAGTCTTTATTAGCTTAAAATAGCCATCCACTAAGGGGATAGTATCCCCCTACGACATCATTATTGTCTCTTCAAGGCTCGTGGAGTGTGTTACACTGATAGAGCGAATTTTTCTTAGGAGGGGATACTTTTACGCAGAAATAAGGAAAATAACGTAAAGGTAAATATTTTGTGTAATCATATGTTTGAGTTAGACAAGCAGCATGCTAGGGTATTTTCAAAGAATTTTCTTTTTATTATGTATCGTGTTTAGTGCTACAGTGTGTTTTATAATCTTTGAGTGAGAGTTCACTTTAAAAAAACCATAAATCTTGACATAGGCCAATAATTCATATAAAATTATTAGAAAATAAATATATAGCACTATACTTGCCACCGGGTAAGTATAAAAAGTGCCAAAAGTACTTCGTTAGGTCTTAGAAGAAGTGGTTTTGGCACTTTTTTTCGTTTAGGAGGAAGCCATGAAAAAAATAAAATTAGATTTTCTTAAATATACATCACTCAATATTTTGGCTATGGTGGGAGTATCGATTTATATACTAGCAGATACTTACTTCATTTCAAAAGCACTAGGTGCCATAGGTCTTACAGCATTGAATTTGGGCATAGTTATATTTACACTGATACAGAGTGTAGGTCTTATGGTAGGAATAGGCGGAGCTATAGATTTTACCCTTAGAAAATCTGAAAATAATAATTCACAGAAGACCTCTTTTCAGAGCACTTTATTTATCGGACTTCTGTTTTCAGCAATATTCCTCTTGATAAGCTTCTTTTTTACAACCCAGCTTTCATTATTTTTAGGTGCAGATGAGGATACATTAGCCTTAACTAGAATCTATATATCTACTATATTAGGATTTTCGCCATTTTTCATTCTGAACAATATAGTCCTGGCATTTGTTAGAAATGATAATGGCCCAAGATTGGCAATGATAGCTATGATAGCAAGTAGCTTTTCAAATATCATACTAGACTATATATTTATGTTTCCTTTATCTATGGGGATTTTTGGAGCTGCTCTTGCAACAGGATTATCGCCGATTATCAGCCTGTCCATTTTGACAACTCATTTTAAATACAGTAGCAAAAGTTTACGGTTATATAAGTACAAACTAGAAATAAAGAGATTAGTGAGAATAATGATCCTTGGATTACCCTCATTTGCAACAGAGTTTGCGTCATCTATAACACTATTTACTTTTAATATTGTGATATTAAAAATAGCAGGTAATATCGGAGTTGCTGCCTATGGAGTTATTGCCAATGTTGCAATTATAGCCACAGCCCTATTTACAGGATTGGCACAGGGTATACAGCCACTGGTTAGTAATTACTATGCCAAATCTGATAGGAATGGATTAAGGACCATATTAAATTATAGTTTAGTAACTACGTTTGGGTTATCAATAACGATATACTTAATAGTAGTTATTTTTTCAAACAACATTGTTTCAATTTTCAATGGTCAAAATAATGAGGTTCTTGCAACGATAGCTGAAGTTGGATTAAAAATATATTTTGCTGGGTTCGTTTTTGCTGGAATAAATATTGTTTTAATCTCATTTTTTAGTGCAACTTCAAACATTATCAAAGCAATGGTAATATCTATATTAAGAAGTAGTTTACTTTTGATTCCTGTAGTACTACTTCTTAGTGCTCTCTTTGGCATCTATGGTGTTTGGGTATCCTTTGTTATAACAGAATTAGGTGTGACTGTTTTGACGTATTTAACCTACTCTAATCAATTAAAGGAAAAAAACAGATAACCGTATCTTCCATGGGTAAACCCCTAGAAGATATTAAATAGTATTTTATATAAAATTTTACAATTTAGGAGGAATGCTTTTATGAAAAATTTCATTGTTGAAAACCAGTTTTGGGATTTGTTCCCTGAAGCAAAGATCGGAGTTGTTGTTTTTCATGGAATCGACAATACCATAAAGGAGATGGATCAGTACAAAGAGATAATTCAAAGCTCCGAGAAGCAAGCTCTTAAATTTTTGAAGGAAGCAGATTTCAGTAGTAACGATGTCATTAAAGTTTGGAGAGATGCTTTTCAAAAGTTCAAAACAAAAAAAGGAGCAAGGTCATCGATTGAAGCGTTGCTGAAACGTGTACACAAGGGGGATCATATTGGTACTATCAATCCTCTCGTTGATATTTACAATTCTATTTCTCTTAAGTATGCATTGCCTTGTGGAGGAGAGGATATTGATACTTTTGTTGGTAGTATCAGATTGACCAAGGCAGAGGGTGATGAATCGTTTATAACTCTAGGTACAGACAAGAATGCACCACCCTATGAGGGGGAAATAGTGTATAAGGATGATGAAGGAGCTATGTGCAGATGCTGGAATTGGCGTGAATCTGTCAGAACAATGCTTACTGAAAATACAAAAAATGCCTTTCTGTGCATAGAATTAGTTGATGACAGTCGAATGGATGATTTCAAGAATGCATTAAGTGAACTGGCTAATTTAGTGGAGGAAAACTTAGGTGGCACCTATAGGATTTCAATTCTTGATATAAATAACAAAGAGATATCAATAGGATAATTAGAGGGAGGGTGAGATAATGAGTGGATTCTCATATTAAGTTGAATAAAATGTTTCAGAAGTTTTACAGAGTTGATATTTCAAGATCTAGCAATATTGAAGGTTCGGGGCTAGGATTAGCAATTTCCAAAAAATAGTGGATCTTCATTGTGGTGAGATTTGGGCTGAATGGGATTGTGATATGGTAAGAATACATATTAAGTTGCCTATCATTCCTTTCCATTGATTTTAGTTTGCAACTAATTTTTTAACTTTATGATCGCACCATTTATTTTTCCTTATTTTAAACAAAAGATGTGAAGAGATTATGAAGCGTATATCGCTGTTTTATTTAAAAAAATTAACAATAGAGCTCGTCAAATAATCCCCTTTTATTCT
The DNA here is from genome assembly GCF_900100845.1 of Natronincola ferrireducens. Lineage (NCBI taxonomy): Bacteria > Bacillati > Bacillota > Clostridia > Peptostreptococcales > Natronincolaceae > Natronincola > Natronincola ferrireducens. The sequence goes on from NZ_FNFP01000001.1 coordinate 766,507, forward strand.
ATGAACTAATAGAGATGCTATTTTAATAGATATCTTCATAATTTCTTCAAAATGTTTTTCTATAATGTAAGTAAGTTAAAAAAGTTACTTAAAAAATATAGAGGAGGAAGATACTATGAAAAAGAGATTATTACTATTAGCAGGGGTAGCAATTATTGCAGCAACATCAATAGGGGGTTATGCCTTTGCTGAGGAAACAAACTTTGTAAGACATATGAATGCTAGAAGAGGTTATTTGGCCCAAGAAGGAACAACAAAAAGAAGCTTTAGCAACCACTGCCGAAATAATGAAGATATGATTCAAACAATGAGAGAAAATGGTTTTGAGGACATGGCTATCTGGATGGAAGAAGGAGACTTTAGATCAATGGATGAGTTTATGAATAATCTATCTGAGGAAGATTATCAGAAAATGATTGATTTAATGAGAGAGAATGGCTATGGCAACAAAGCCAGAATGATGGAATCTGTTGGAAGAGAAGGTATGATTAACATGCATAACTCTATGATGGGTGGGGGAGGTGCTGGCTTTAATATGATGAGAGGAAAGGGTACTAGATTTAACATGATGGATCGTTACCAATAATCAAAATAGGGTAGATATTATAATGTCCAGTATTTTTCCATACTGGACATTATAATATTATAGGAAAAAACTTTATTGATAAATTATTTAGATATAGGAGTGGGGAAATGGATTATAGGGCTATAAATATCCTTATAGTAGAGGATGAGGAGAGTATTACAGATGTAGTTAGAGCCTATTTGAAAAAAGAAGGGTATAATGTTTTTGTTGCCTATAACGGAAGTGATGCTATGGATATATTTAATGATGAGGAAATTGATTTTATAATTTTAGATTTAATGTTACCAGACCTATCAGGAGAAGAGGTTTGCAAAAAAATCCGTGTCAAATCTAAGGTGCCAATACTTATGATGACAGCAAAGGCAGAGGAATCAGATAAAGTTTATGGTTTAGATATTGGAGCAGATGATTACATTACTAAGCCCTTTAGCCCAAAGGAGTTAATGGCTAGGGTAAGGGCTATCTTAAGAAGAACAGGTACTGAAGAGGTAAAGGCAAATATACTAGATTTTTCTAATGGAGATTTAACAATAGATTTAAGTAAGATGGAGGTAAAAAAACAAGGGGAAATCGTGGGTTTGACAGCTAAGGAGTACAGGTTGCTGAGTATATTAGTTCAAAATATAGGAAAGATATTTAGTCGTGAAGAGCTAGTAGTTAAAGTGTTAGGCTACGATTATGAGGGCTACGATAGAACTATAGATACCCATGTAAAAAACATAAGACAAAAAATTGAGGATGGTAACAATAAATATATTGTCACTGTATATGGCGTAGGGTATAAGTTTCGGGAGGGCTAAAAATGTTCAATAAATTAAGAACAAGGCTTATATTAATGACCCTAGGGGGGGCTGTTTTCTCAATTCTTTTAGTAAGTATTATTACAAACATTACTGTATTTAATAGGTTTGAGGATTATATGCAAAGGGAGCAGGAAAATAGGGTAGAGGAAGTAATCAGGATAATTGAGGAGTCCTATGCCGTCAATGGGGGATGGACGGAGGAGGCAATATATTACATTGATATTTCTTACCTTATCCATAGTTTTGACATTGAAATCAAGGATAAAGAAAATAATATCGTGTATACTCACTATATGGAGAATAATATGCTCCAGATGCATAATCAGATGATGGGTAGAATGAGACATCCCATGATGGGCAGGGGGCCTAGGGGGATAATGGGTCAAAACTTAAGGGCAGAAAACTATATTGTAGAAAGTCATGAAGCATTCTATGACAATGAAAGAATTGGAACCATAGTAATTAGGCACATAGGCCCTTTTCAAGTATCTGAAAGGGAAATAGAATTTACTAGAGGCATAAATAGATCTATACTGTATAGTGCAATTATTTCAATTATATCAGCAATTTTGCTAGGAATGTACTCTTCTAGGATTTTTTCAAAGCCAATTTTACAGATTACAAAGGCGGCTAACTATATAAGGGAGGGTAAGTTGGATACTAAGGTGGAAATACCAAATAACATAGTAGAACTCCAAGAACTTTCCAGTTCAATCAATCATTTAGCTAGCTCACTAAATAGTCAGCAGTTATTAAGAAAAAGGCTAACCTCTGATATATCCCATGAGTTAAGAACCCCCCTGACCATACTACAAAGTCATATCGAGGCCATCAGTGATGGCATATGGGAACCCACCCAAGATAAATTAGATATTTGCAAGAGTGAAGTTATTAGATTGATTAAGCTTGTAGAGGAACTAAAACACTTAACAGATATAGAAAGTCACAGGATTAATTTGCAAATTCAACAATACTCTTTATCTAAGGATTTAGAGGAGGTATTAGAAAGCTTTGCAATAAAGTTTCAAGATAAAAGAATTAAAGTTTATAGTAATATTCAGAAGGATGTTCAGATAACAGGAGATAAGGACAAAATTAAGCAGGTATTAATAAATATTTTAGCAAATGCTCTTAAGTTTACAAACTCAGGGGGAAGTGTGAAAGTAGATCTAGTAGAAGAAAAAGAGATGATAAAAATAACTATTGAAGATACAGGAATTGGTATAGATAATAATAACCTTCCCTATATATTTGAAAGATTCTATAGAAGTGATGAATCGAGAAGCAGGAAAACTGGAGGAACTGGAATAGGCCTAACCATTACAAAAACTTTGATTGAAGCCCATGGGGGTAAAATTATTGTGGAAAGCAAAAAGGGCAAAGGAAGTAAGTTTCATATAGTAGTACCTAAGCAGTATCACAGGATATCTAAGTAAACTCACGGGAATAAGTATTACCAGTATCAACAATTATCTTGTAGAAGGTTATAGCCCCGTTCATGAACAATATGGTATAAATCGACTAGGACCGTTGACACCCTTTAAAAATGAAATACTAACATTAAGATCAGAAGGTATTACCTATAAGGAGCTTACAGAAGGACTTCGTGCTAAAGGATACAAGGGAAGTGTTGCAGCCCTTAGAGTGGTAGTCTTCAAGGAGAAGAGAATTGCTAAAGATTTACTTAAACATGAAGAACCTTGGGAGTTAATTGACAAGCGAGCTACTGGACTTTATCCTCGATATAAGTTGTCGGGAATATATCAAGGGTATATTTTTTAGCAAAAACGAATCTAAAATTAGGTAGGGTTGTGGAGATAGATGTAGAAACATAACATTGGTGGCTGACCGTTAATCGGGAGATATACTCTCTTGGTTGGCGGTTTTTATATGCTTTGATTAACAATTAAAGATTTGTTTAAAAATCATCATTGACATATTAGTCTATAAGGTATAGACTAATAACATAAAGTCGATATTGTATAGACCAAGGAGGGTTATCATGAATGGATACAAACTAACAGAAAGCGAAGAAAAATTTGCAGAATTAATTTGGCAGAACGAACCTATAGGCTCTGGTGATCTGGTGAAGCTATGTGATAAAGAAATGAATTGGAAAAAGTCCACAACATATACAGTGCTAAAAAAGTTATGTGAAAAGGGTATTTTTCAAAATGTAAATGCTGTAGTTTCATCTTTAGTTACAAAGGATGAATATTACGCAAAACAAAGTATACGTTTTGTTGAAGATACCTTTGGAGGGTCCTTGCCGAAATTTTTAACAGCTTTTATTGGAGTAAAAAAATTAAGTAAATACCAAGCTGAAGAGTTGAAAAAATTAATTGATGAGCATAAGGAGGTGTAATAATGGGGGAACTATTTCTTTCTGTTTTAAATATGAGCCTTACGGCAAGCTATGTAATCCTTTTTGTGATACTTATCAGGCTGACACTCAAAAAAGCTCCCAAAGTCATCTCTTATGCCTTATGGGGTGTGGTTGCGTTTCGTCTTATAATACCATTTTCCTTTGAAAGTATGTTTAGTCTTATGCCACGGAATACCAATGCTATCCCAATCCCTAATGATATTATCTATCAGCAAAATCCCCAGATTAATAGTGGGATAGAAGTAGTAGATTCCTTTATAAGTGGTTCGCTTCCTGCACCCACTATAGGGGCAAGTGCAAATCCATTGCAGATTTATATAGAAATAGGGGCATACATCTGGATTTTAGGAATAATGGTATTACTTATTTATAGTTTAGTGTCTGTTTTACTATTAAAAAGACAGCTTAAAAGTACAGAATTAATAGAGCACAATATCTTTGAAGCTAAGAATTTACAAACACCATTTGTGCTTGGATTAATAAGACCAAAGATATATTTACCGGTTGGACTTAACGTTGAAGAAAGAAGCTATATTTTGCTACATGAACAGACCCATATCCATCGAAAAGACCATATCGTTAAGATGTTAGCTTTCCTAATATTGTCCATACACTGGTTCAATCCCCTTGTGTGGATTGGGTTTATGTTGATGAGTACGGATATGGAACTTTCCTGTGACGAAAGAGTATTGAAAGAAATGAAGGAAGATATTAAAAAACCTTATGCTAATTCGTTATTGTCGATTGCTACTGGAAGACATATCTTAAATGGAAGTCCACTTGCCTTTGGTGAGGGCAATATAAAAGGGAGAATTAAAAACGTACTGCATTATAGGAAACCCGGATTTTGGGTAGTTGCGGCTACAGTAACTTTGGTTGTAGCAGTCAGCATAGGACTTGTAGCCAATCCTATAAATACTGCAAAACTACCTGATGTTGTAGAATTTACATTAGAACCTCTTGATCGTTTTGCCTATGGAACGCTAATTTCTGAAAATAAGCATATGGATTTTAATGAGGAAAAAGTAGATGAAATTGCAGACTATTTAAAAAAGCTTAAGGTAAACAAATCGGCGGTTTCTCAAAGTCGTGATCTTGACAGGGATACCACCAATCAAGTCCATTTTGTTTTCAGAGGTCTTTATAGCGGTGATAAGCAAAATATGTATTTTAATTTTAGTAAGGATTTTACTAAAGTTTGGGTAAATAATGACGTAAAACCCAGTCTTTCCTACACTGTTAAGAAACCAGGTGAGGTTAAAGATTTTTTTCGGCGGCAGTTTGAAAGTGTTAATATGCTGGTAGAGATTGGATTCTATGTTGAAAGGAATTTGGATATCATTATGTCTTCACCGAAGAATTCTTCAAATCCGCAGGATTATATAAATGCTCATAAAAATGAATATGAAAACTTCATGAAATATGGGGGAGAAGAAGCCCTGCAATACATGCTGACCCAGTTTGAAGCTGGTAATGCCGAAGGACTACGAGGGCAAATCATGATGTTACTTTGTAAAGAGCTTTTGGGTGGCCGAAATAATGTTACCGATGAATCGATATCACCACAGGAATGGTACGATGCATTGACCATCCGTCAGGAAATTATACTTCCACATTTTGAATATGACGGTCAGGATGTAATCGAAAAGCTTGTTTATGACACAGAAGTCGAGAATAGTTCAGATTCTAAAAGAGGGGGGTTCATTGTTGTAGCTCCAAAAATTTTTGGAAGTTATGAGGAGGAAGATATCCTCAAGGTCTTTGTAACCACTTACAGTGCAAGGTATAAACTTTATGGTAATACTTTATCGGAAGAAGGAGGTAGCATTATTCCAGCAGCAATCACCTATCGGAAAGATAATAATGGCCGGTATATCCTGGAGAAATATGAGCAAGCAAGAGATGGCTCGGAATTTGGCCCATCAATCAGAAAATATTGTACAATGCCGGTATCCAAGAAGGAAATTAAAGGGCTTGCAGATAAAATCCTTAAGGATTACGGAGATTATGAGGATATCCGTATTCTTATGCATGATAACCTATTTAAGCATTTAAAGAAAAATGGTATTAAAGACGCTACCCTTACCAATTCTCAAGGTGAGGTTGAATTTTCCATGAGTGATCCAAAATACAAACCTTGAACTCCTTAATACCGTAAGAGCATAAAAGGAACAGCCGATAAACTGCTTGGGAAACAAGAATTTATGTAGCAGTTTTGGACCAAATTCGTCTATTCCTGTTGATGCAAGGGAAGGAAATAAGAAAGTCTATGGATCAAAACCTACTTTTTTGAAGTAACCTTGTGGATTCACTTCATGAAAAATTAATTGTTGAATGGACATATAATAACAATGCTATAGAAGGGAACACTTTGACTTTATTAGAGATAAAAGTTGTCCTTTTATTCAGAATTGGGCTTTGTTTTATATTTTTTATAGAGTACATAGAGGAAATACTATGTTTTAACTAGAAGTATTAATAAATATAAAAATTAGGGGGAGAGTATTATGGAACTAACAGCAAAGGATATAATGACAAAGGATGTTATAACTATAAAGGAGGATAACAGTATTTATGACGCGATAGAAACACTAATATCTCTTAACATAAATTGTTTGCCTGTTCTCAATAATGAAGGTATTTTGACAGGAATTGTAACCGAGACGGATTTGGTATATGTAGATAAAAAATTAAATGAATCATCCTATTATGCCTACTCAAAACTACATGTCCCAATTGATTCAAGGAATCTAAATAAGAATTCAAATAGATTCAAAGATCTTACAATAAAAGATGTTATGACAAAGAAACCGAGGACAGTAAAAGAAGATACATCCTTAGATAAAATAATAGATATAATTATTAATAAAGGACTCAAGACAATTCCTGTTGTAAAGGATTCCAAAGTAATTGGGATTATTACTAGAAAAAATATCCTTAAATATTACTTGAAGTAGATACTTAAGTAAGCTGAATGGATAATCCGTAGTGACAAGTTAATAGTCACAGATGTAATTAATGAAAATCATTTTCTAAATATGAATCAAAAAAAGTTTATTAAAGGAATGAGTAGAATACTATAGATAATATTCTACTCATTCCTTTGTTTGTAAGTGTCAAAGAATTGTGGCCTAGTTTATTATCTAATGTTATAATGGTCTTCCTTTCATTTCATATACCTAAAAAATCAGACCTTTAATAGAAATTGTTAACTTTTTAAGTATATAAATTTACAAGCATCTTAGCAACAGGGATATAATATCGATGCTGTCCACCTGAATATATTGTAAGCCATCTAATAAACAGATGATACTTTCATTCTTTGGTGAATATTTAAAGAGTATGGGGTTTCATGTTTTTAATCTTAAGCTTTCGCATACGGTATTGTAGATTTTGGCGAACAATACCTAGTTTTTTAGCAGTTTGAGAAATATTCCAATTACACTGCTCCAATGCATTCAATAGAACCTCTTTTTCATAATCCAAGAGAGCTTCTGCTAGACTGGAGACTTGTAAACTTTTTTGATGGACTTCTTGTAGTTCCATTAAAGAGGTTAGATGGGAAGGTAAATGATGAGGTAGAATCGTTTCCTCATAATCAATCATAGTTACTACTGATTCTATGATGTGCTCAAGCTCTCGAACATTACCGGGCCAACTATAGCTACAGAATAATTTAATTAGATCTTTGGAAGCTGAGACTATTGGCTTACCATATTTCATAGAAAAAAACTCAATAAAATAATTTGTGAGCAAATCAACATCCTCTAGACGTTCCCTTAAGGGTGGTATCTCTATTGAAATCACAGCTAAACGAAAATATAAATCCATCCTAAGTGTTGAATTACTCAGACATTCAAAAGGAGGTATGTTTGTTGAACTAACAACTCTACAGTTTAAAGCTAGCTCTTCCTTCCCACCGACCCTACGATATTGTTTTTCCTGTAGTACACGAAGTATTTTTGCCTGCAAATTTAAGGGCATAGAATTTATTTCATCTAGATATAGTGTCCCATGACCAGCCTGTTCAATCAAACCTATTGAATTCTTTGACCCAGTAAAAGAACCTTCAACAGTACCAAAAAGTAGACTTTCTAATAATGACTCTGGAATAGCTGCACAATTAATAGCCAAAAAAGGATGGTTTTTGGTGATAGGGTTTTCGTTATGAATTCCTTGGACAAATAGTTCTTTCCCTGTTCCAGTTTCACCATAAATTAATAGAGGGGACAATACTTCACCAGCTTTTCTTGCTCTCTTAATGACATCCATCATCCTAGAGCTTTTACCAATGATATTATTTAAAGTATAACGGGTATTGTTTTCTAATTTATCCATTAGCATATTTTCATAAATTGGAGAAAAACGTTTTTGAATCTTTTTGCTGTTATTTAATAGTTCTTTTATGGTTATTAGATTTCTACTAACTGAATAGGTAGAAATAATTTTACCATTTTTAATTATAGGATAGGTACTTGCTATAAGATGGATTTCCTTATTATGCATCGTATGATACTTTTGATATCTATCAATAATTGAGGTTTGTGTCTTTAGCACTGTCCTATGTTCACTGTTCTCAGGTTTTATGTTATAGACTTCTGTTATCGGTTTTCCAAGTATATTACAAGGCTCAAGCCCTTCAAAAATTTGTATTTGTTTATTATAAAATTGTATTTTTCCTTTAGTGTCAGCTATAAGTATTCCCTCATGAATGGAGTTAAGTACTGTAGAGAAACAGTAATTAGAGTCTTCTAAGTTACTGACCATAGTACAATCCTCAATACAAACGACTATGAGGTTTTTATTATTTATGATAATTGATTTCCTGTGAAACTTGAGTATTTTATTATGGTATATTATTTTTTGTGTTTCATTAGGGTTTTCGGTATCAAGCTTAAGTTGTATAAAAGAAATTACTTCCTCTAATGTATTTGTAGTAGTTTCAAATAGAAGATTTAGTTTTTTATTCATATAAGCAACTTGGTAATTCTCATCGAAAACAATTATAGCTTCTTTTACATTGTTTAATATTTCTTCTAAAAGTGACAGTAACATATTTTTTTCTCCTTAACAAATTATTATAAGCTATTAATAATTATAGCATAAATTATATGCAATGCACAAAATTTATGCAGTCTCATTGCTTTATAAAAAGGCAAAGTATGCAAAAAAAATGTGCATCCACAACAAATCATTATCGTGACGGAATACTATAATCCACTAAATTCAACAGATTATAAAACCATCAAACTTGGCACTTGTTTTGCAATATACAAAACATAGGATACAGCAAATCATTTAGATGATAGTATCTTATATTTTGTATAAAGGAGTGGTTGGCAATGGGAAAAATTTTATGCTTGAATGGAGAGAACTTAGAGTTAGAAGCTTTATTAGCCTATATTGAAGAGAATCCCTTCAAAGTTAAAATTTCAAGAACAAATCTAGAGGGTTTCCATGGAGAGTTATTAAATCCAAGGAAAGTGATATCAAATACAAAATTATTAGAAGAGACACCTGACATTATGTTAAGAACATACGCCTTATGCTATGGCAATATTTTACCCGAAGAAATAGGACGGATCAGCTTAGTTCTTTTGCTGAATGCAGGCCTTCGGTATGGAAATGATTTACGGCAAGAGTTCATAGAAAGAATTCTATACTTTATTAATCATAATATTTCTCCATGCATACATGATATGAATAAACATGAAATATCTGCTATGAGCGAACTTTCTCTTATCCTTGCAGGAGAAGAGAAAACCCTATGCTATTTTAATGGAGAGTATACTACCACAGGAGATGTATTCAAAGAGTTACAACTTGAAAAAATGTATCTTACTAGGGACGAGATTGTATTTATGGTAAACGCTTGCTGTATATCAACCGCCATATCAGTATATACCCTAAAGGAAGCGAAAAAATTGGTTAAGACTGCTGATATATGTCTATCTATGAACTTAGAAGCTATAAGGGGTGAAGTTGGTGCTTTTGACTATAGATTACATGAAATAGGACGGCCCTATAGGAATCAGATTATGTGTGCTGAGAACATAAAAAGATTGATTGAAGACAGTGAATTTACTACAGAAAAAGCTAGGCGTGCTTTTGATGGAGATAAAGGTGCTAGATGTCAAGATGCTATATGCTATAGAGCCTCACCTCAAACACACGGTGGTGTACGTGATACAATTCAGTGGCTAGAAGAAAACTTAGTCAAGGAACTGAACAATATTTCTTATACAATCAATCCAATTATAGGATACTCTCTTGATCTGATGATCATATCTTTGGTTGATCTAGGAAATATAAGTGAAAGACGGAGCTTTAGATTAAATGATTCAAATTTGTCCTATGGACTTCCTATGAATCTTGTTGGTGAAAATCCAGGCTTTAATCATGGCTTTCCAGTTATACAGGCTGCAGCCACAGCTGTATTAGCTGAACTAAAGCTTTTAGCATTGCCTAATACAGCCTGCACAAGTATTTTTAGCAACAGAAATAAATATTTTTGTACTACATATCCTTCTGCTTTAAAATCTTTAGAGGTAATATCCCTTTTAACAAAAGTATTAGCTATAGAAATGTTTATGTCAGCTCAGGCCATGGATTTAGCAAAGGACAAACTAATAGACTATAGTTTTGGAAAAGGAACAGTGGTTGCGTTAAGTGAATTTAGAAAATACGTAAAAATAGTAAGAGAGAATAGATTTGCTGCACCTGATATGGTGGAGTCCGATAGATTAGTCAAAGAAGGTGTAATTTTATCTGCAGTTGAAAAAAGTATTGGTCATTTAAAGTAAGGGGGAAGATATTGATGGAGAAAAGAAAGTATTATATAGATGGTTATAGTTTAACAATAGATGATATTATATCTGCTATAAAAGGAAAGTATGCTTCTGTACACATAGCACAGAAAGCTATTGAAAGATGTAAAGATAGTAGGAGACAAATAGATAAATGGCTAGAGAAGGATGCTCCTGTTATTTATGGAGTAAATACAGGCTTAGGAAACTTAAAAGATACAATTTTATCACTTGAAGACCATATAAAATGGAATAAAACAATACCCTACCCTCATGCGGTAGGTATGGGAGGGCCAATTGACCCAGATATAACAAGAGCTGCCCTTCTCATTAGAGCAAATGTTCTATGCAGAGGCTATTCCGCTGTGCGACCTAAATTAATTCAGAGAATGTTAGATATATTTAATGCAGGCATTTCTCCAGTAGTATTAGAATTAGGCTCTACTGGTTTAAGTGATCTTGGTCCCCTTGCTCAATGCACAATGGTTGTAGCTGGTTTAGAGGAAGCAGAAGCTTTCTACAAAGGTAGAAGAGATAAAGTACAAACTATTTTCCAAGATGCAGGATTAGAACCAACCTTTGATTTAGAATGTAAGGAAGTCTTATCACAAATGAATGGGTCAACTATGACACAATCCATAGCTATATTTGCCTTTGATAGGATTAAAAAGCTAACAAAAATCCACAAACAAATCGAGGGCTTAATGGATTCTGATAAGAATGAATCTTGCTATTTAAATGATAAAGTCTACTTAGCAATAGAAGATTCACTTAAATTTGTATCGAGTATTATTAACTTTGAGAACAATATAAGCTGTGATAATCCCCTTGTTTTTAAAGAAGAACAAGGAGACTATACTCCAGTCATGGGATGCAATTGCAGTAATACACAGGTTGGATATGTGCTTGATTTACTAAACATTCTTATTGCTGATGCATCGAATATTCTATACCAACAGCTATGTCAAAAGGAAGAATTACATCCTTTTATGAGGGGGTTGAAAAATACAGCTTTGCAAATATTAATGAAATTGCGAACCCTTAGCATACCTGCTAGCGCAGACTCTATACCAACCAAAGGAAATCAAGAGGATCATGTTGAATTTAGTTATGGTGCAGCCAGAAAAGCTATGAAGGGGGTTCAATTATTTAAAACCCTGATAGCCTGTAAAATATATGGAATTCTCTTGATCACACCTCCAGGAATCCAAAAAGAAATAATAAAGAAAATCTCGTTGGACAACTCCTTTAACCTAGATATAATCAAGGAAAATGATTTGGTCAGTGAAAATTTAGAAATGATAGAACAGTGGATTGAAGAATATATTTTTTAAGGTTCAATCAGTAAAGAGAATATAAAGCATCTTTGAAAAGAAGTGTTAGGCAAAGAATCTCCGCTAGAGCTGTAGGACTTTGCCTATTTTAATCCTTTAAACCTATTGGGAAATTCATCATACTTTAAATTTACACAACGCAACTCTATTAGTATAAAAGGTGAAAAGTATAAAAAAATTTAATAGGTATAAAATATTATTTATAATTTATTAATCCTGTTTATGCAAAAATCTGAATAAATGATAGAGGTATACCATGCGAAAATTATATTATAATGGAACAATTCTTACCATGGAAAATGAATTGCCTGTTGTCGATGCACTTGTTATTTGTGATGGGAAAATTGAATTTGTAGGAACCTATGAGGATGTAAACAATAGGGGAGATATTTCTGAAGAAATTAATCTCAAGGGTAATACAATGTTACCTGCATTTATTGATGCACATAGCCATTTTTCAGCAGTGGCAAATTCATTTTTACAGGTATCATTGAATGAAAGTACTAGCTTTCATGAGATTTCCAGTAGAATACGTAATTTCATTGATGCCCATGATGTTAAGCCTGGAGAGTGGATTAACGCAAAGGGCTATGATCATAATTTACTGATAGAAAAGCGACATCCAGACAGGTTTTTTTTGGATACATGCTGTCCAGAAAACCCCCTTGTATTACAGCATGCCTCAGGTCATGTAGGTGTATTTAATTCTACAGGTCTAAGTGTCCTTGGGGTAACAGTACAAACAACGGTTCCCTATGGTGGTTTTATCGAGATTAAAGATGGCGAACTAACTGGATATATGGAGGAAAATGCCTTTCTTGAGTATCTTAGAAAGGTGCCAATGCCTGATATGTCGGTGTTAATGGATGCTTATTGTAAAGCACAACAGCTTTATGCTTCCTATGGCATTACTACAATTCAGGAGGGTTTTGCCGTGAAAGAGATGATACCATTTTATCAATATCTTTTGGAACACAATAGGCTGACGCTGGATGTTGTTGCATATATGGATATGAAGGATGATAAACATTTTTTTGATTATTTTCCTAATTGTATAAAACAATATTGTAATGGATTTAAATTAGGAGGATATAAAATATTTCTTGATGGTTCTCCACAGGGACGTACAGCTTGGGTGAGGGTACCATATGAATATGAAAACGATGACGATGATTATTGCGGCTATGGGACAATGACAGATGAAAAGGTTGTTGATGCAATCAAATTAGCTGGTGATAAGGGTTTACAGATATTGGCACATTGTAATGGGGATGCTGCTATTCAACAGTATCTCCATGCTATAAAAAAAGTTACTAGAGATATGGATATCCAGTCTATTCGACCTGTTATAATCCATGCCCAACTAATTGGTATCGATCAACTTGACTTAGTAAAACAGTTGGAATTAATTCCGTCTTTTTTCATAGGTCATGTTTTTCATTGGGGGGATATACATGTATTAAATTTAGGAATTGATCGTGCTGCCCACATTAGCCCAGCAGGATCAGCACTTGAAAAGGACATCACTTTTACCTTTCACCAGGATGCTCCAGTTATTGAACCCAATATGCTAGAAACAATTTGGTGTGCAGTTAATAGAATTACCAAGAGTGGAAAGAAGCTAGGAGAAAATGAAGGGATTGATGTATTAGATGCTTTAAAAGCAGTTACGATTAATGCAGCATACCAGTATTTTGAAGAAGATATCAAAGGTAGTATTAAGGTTGGAAAGAATGGGGATTTTGTCATACTTGATAAAAATCCTCTTACGGTGGACAAAATGGAGATTTCAAACATTTTGGTTCTTGAAACAATTAAAGAGGGAAAGACTATATTTGTGAGATAAAAAGCAATGGCACATAATCTGTGGTGGAACTACTACCTTAAAGAAATAAAGAGTTCCTTTCTGACAAGAATTAATAAATAATTCCATGTTGGAAAGGAGTTTTTTTAAAACCAATAGGAAATTATATACAATACTATCCTGTGGATAAATATAATTTCCGTTAGTTGTTTCAAAAAAGTCTACCAATAAATCTTCCAAAGAAAGACTTTTTTATAGGGGTTCAAGGGAACGGCAGACTGCACCTAATCAAAAGAATCGTCCCCCAGATTGACCTCCCTGAGATTGAAAATAGCATAGCAATTTTTATTCCCCTAAACCAATAGGTTTAGGGGATTTTCTATTAGAGGAGGAAGAAAGCGTCTAGGTCTCCAAATATACGGATTCTATAAAATCTTTGACAAGTCTTAGATTTTATAGAACCTAAATAATTGAGTTTATTGTATACAATATAAACTACAATAACAAATAAGTTTGAGGAGGCTGTTATGCAGAAGAAAAGAGTAACAGAAAGATTTCCATTTCTATTACCTATAAGAAAATTTCAAAGAAAGATATTTTTTTATGCTCAGATGAAAACCGATTCCAACAAATATGCAAGAAAAATTTCCAAGGACCTTTTAGAGCATAAGGTTTTTTTAGGGAAATCAAAGCTAATTAATTCAGAAAGTGGTTATGACATCAAGTATCAAATAAATAAAATTCATAATCTCAAGCTAGTTGCAAACACAATGAATAAAGTAATAATAGAGCCTAATGAAACCTTTTCTTTTTGGATGCTGGCGAAGGATGCAGAAAGTGGTGAAAAGTATAAAAAAGCATTGGTGATGGTTAACAATCAAATTGTTCCTCTTGAAGGTGGAGGCCTATGTCAAATGAGCAATCTACTATTTTGGTTATTTATTCATACACCACTTACTATAGTAGAGCGGCATCCCCATTCAGCGGAAACAATGCCACTTCCAAAGGGTGATATTCCTGAAGGAGTTGATGCAACAATTGCTGAAGGGTGGTTAGATTTAAAGGTGAAAAATGAAACCCAAGAAAGCTTTCAGCTTTTTATTGAGTTCGATGATGAATTTATGTATGGAACGATTCTAAGTAATAGCTTTCAAGAAGTTATATATACTGTGAAAAGTGAAAATGTGAAATACACTAGAGAGAATGAAAAAATATATAGATATAATCAAATATACAAGGAAGGTTATAGCTTTTTTAAGAAAAACTTGGTTTCTAGAGAGCTAATTTTAGACAATAAGTATGAAATTAAATATGACATAGAATCTGAAATAGGAGTTATTAAATAAGGAGGCAGTATCAATGGAAAAGAAGGTTGTAGCAGTAATTTTTGGAGGAGAATCCTCTGAATATGAGGTATCGTTGAAATCCGCAAGCTCTGTAATCGAGAACTTAGATATAGAAAAATATAATGTTATAAAAATAGGTATTACACGCGAAGGCAGATGGTTTAGGTATAGTGGGGATTTAGATAAGATAAAGAATAATACTTGGTTTTTAGATAATAGTTGTACTAAGGTTATGATTTCTCCAAGCAAGGGGGATAGAGAAATTATTGAGATAAAAAATGGAATGTTGATACCCACTAAAATAGATATTGTATTTCCAGTCCTTCATGGTAAAAATGGAGAAGATGGAACAATTCAAGGATTGTTTGAGATATCAGGAATACCGTATGTTGGTTGTAATGTGGCTACAAGCTCTGTTTGTATGGACAAGGACTATGCCCATAAAATCGTTGATTATGCAGGTTTTGACGTTCCCAAAAGCTTAGCTATTAGCCGTCAAACAAATGAAACAGAAATAGAAGCCTTTGTAGAAAGGGTGAACTATCCAATTTATGTAAAGCCTGCCCAGGAGGGTTCTTCTATAGGAATAACAAAAGCAAATAATAAACATGAACTATTTCAAGGAATAGATGAGGCATTGCAATTTGATAATAAGGTTGTGCTAGAGGAAAATATTAATGGTTTTGAGGTTGGATGTGCTATTATAGGGGATGATGACCTAATAGTTGGAACAGTAGATGAAATTGAGACACCTAGTGGATTCTTTGATTTTAAAGAAAAATACACATTAGAATACTCAAAGATCCATTTGCCTGCAAGAATTGATAATGAACTATGTGAAAAAATTAAGGCAACAGCAAAAGGTATATATAAAGTATTAGGATGTACCGGACTATCGAGGGTAGATTTATTTGTGGACGAAAAAAATAGAATCATATTTAATGAAGTAAATACCCTTCCAGGCTTTACTACGGGAAGTCGATTCCCTAATATGTTGCTGCATTCAGGAATAGAGTATAGATATATCTTGGACATGTTAATTGAGCTAGGAATAAAGAGGTAACAACATGAAAACAATAGTATTAAAAAACGAAGATATTTATAGGGGGAATTTAATATTAATAAATAAAAAATATTCAATCAAATTGAATGAGGGGGAAATTAAGAAAAATCTAGTTACTGTTGATTATAAATATAAAAATCACTTAATAAACAAGTATACGGCTAAAGCACTTAGACATACTTTAAATAAAATTAATTCCAAAGATAGCATCCTGCCGGTTAGTGGATTTCGGTCACATCAAGAACAGTTACAGCTATATGAAACTTCCATTAGAGATAATGGCATTGAATTTACACAAAAATTTGTAGCTAAACCTGGTGCCAGTGAACATCAAAGTGGTATGGCAATTGACTTAGGGCAAAACAAAGAAAATATAGACTATATTTGTCCTGACTTCCCATACTATGGTATATTTAATAAATTTAGAGAAGAAGCGAAAAGATGGGGATTTATAGAAAGATATAAGCAAGGAAAAGAATCGGTAACAGGAATTTCAAAAGAACCCTGGCATTTTCGTTATGTAGGCTATCCACATAGTGCTATAATAGAAGAAAAAGGCTTTGTCCTTGAAGAATACCACGATTTTATAAGAAATTATACCTCATGTGACAATAGCTACCAATATCAGTGTGGAAATAGTAGGATAAAACTGTTTTTTGTAAAATCAACTGCTGATGTACAGACACTTCAGATTGAAGACGAATATAAAAGTGAAGTGTCTGGAAACAATTATGATGGATTTATTATAACTTTATTTAAAGAACTACAATAAGAAAATAGGAAATATTAAGCTTGATTACTTATACAAAATAGACAAAGGGGATAAATTATGGGTTACAATATTTTAGTTTGTGATGACGAAAAGGACATCGTTAGCGCTATAGAGATATATCTTAAAAGCGAAGGCTATAATGTGATTTGTGCCTATGATGGTATGCAGGCTTTAGAAGCACTTGAACATAATGATATTCATCTGATTATTATTGATGTGATGATGCCAAAACTAGATGGGATAGAAGCAACTTCGAGAATAAGAATGAAGCATAATATTCCAATAATAATTCTTAGTGCTAAAAGTGAATATACAGATAAGGCTATCGGGCTAAATGTTGGGGCTGATGATTACATTACAAAGCCATTTAATGCAATAGAGCTTTTGGCTAGAGTAAAATCAACCCTTAGAAGGTTTACAGCCCTTGGTAGCATGGAAAAGGAAGAAGATGTTTTTTCTATAGGAAGAATAACCCTTAATGATCGAACAAAGCAGGTAAGTGCTGATAACAATATCGTTAATCTTACTCCTAACGAATATGGAATATTAAGACTGCTAATGAAAAATAAAGGGAGAGTCTTTTCCTCAAATGAAATCTATGAGCAGGTTTGGGATCAACCTGCTTATCATGTAAAGAAAGTAATATCTGTTCATATTAGTCATCTTCGAGAAAAGTTAGAAATCAATCCTAAAGAGCCGGATTATATAAAATCTGTCTATGGTATGGGGTATAAGATTGTGGGGGATTAGATGTATAAAAACATCATGAAGAGGATTAAAGTAAAATACATCTTAGAGAATATCTATCTTGAAATGTTGTTTTTATATATGTCGCTAATCTTTGTTATAGGTATTCCATTATTAAGAGAAATGACAATAGCAATAGCAAGATTAGCGATAGTACGTGTCTTAGTTAGAGCCTTATTTAGAGTTGAATATATTATCAAGTTTATACTTTTTGAGGAATTAATAGATATACTTAGCTTAGTTAGCATACTAACTCTTATTTTTATTTTTATAATCATTGTAATTATAAGAATAAGAAGGGGAATATTTCTTAAAACCTTATTATTATATAGTCTATTTAAAAATTATAATAATGATTTCAAAGTATATACAGGTATAGCTCTTCCAATTATTTTAGCTATAAGTTACTTTATGAATTACCTATTTAGTTATAGACTTACCCGTGGAGATACAACAAGGGTACTTATAATGCTTATAGTAACAATGGGATTACTAAATTATGCACAACAGGTCAGTATAATCATTGGCAATATCAAAAACATTCATGATGATAAAAAAAACTATATGGACACTGGATGTCCTGCGGAATTCACCCTAGAAGCGATGAAAATGTTGGACAATATAGATCAGAATATCCAAAGTGCTATCGAGAAAGAGCTAAAATCCGAAAGACTAAAGACTGAGCTTATTACCAATGTTTCCCATGATATTAAGACGCCACTAACTTCTATCATAAATTATACAAACCTATTGAAAGATCATGACTTTAAAGATGATACTATTTTAAGCTATATCAATTCTTTAGACAGAAACTCTCAAAGATTGAAGCTGCTGATTACAGATATAGTTGAGGCTTCTAAAACAGAAACAGGTAATATCAACTTATATCTAGAAAAATTAGAGTTAAATGAGCTGATATCACAGATTTATGGAGGGTTTGACAGGATATTTCATGAAAAAAATATTTCTTTTATATTTAATCCAAAGGATGATATTTTTGTCTTTGCAGATGGTAATTATTTAGGAAGAGTACTTGAAAATATTATCGGGAATGCAAGTAAATATACCTTAGAAAACACAAGGATTTACTGCACAGTAAAAGAAGAATCGGAGTTTGTTTCATTTACTCTTAAAAATGTATCTAAGGACGAACTTAATATCGATGTAGATGAACTAATGGAACAATTTATAAGAGGAGAAAAATCCAGGCATACTGAAGGGAGTGGTCTTGGACTATATATCACAAGAAATCTTATGAGGTTGATGAATGGAGATTTGTTACTAGGAATAAACGGCGACTTATTTAAGGCAAAGTTATTAATACCAAGATTAGATAAATAAACTAATGAAAAGGTCGAAGCACAGGGAAGGGAAGCAATAACCCCATTCCCTCACTTCATTAAGGAAATAAAGGGTTCCTTTCCGACAAGAATTAATAAATAATTCCATGTTGGAAAGGGGCTTTTATTTTCACGTAAGCACGGATTGGTTTATACTATCTGGACTCTTATAATGCTAGAGTTATCTACTATTGTACTGTACCCACCATTTGAATTCCCACATCGGCTTCAATATTAATAATAGCCTGTGAAAATTGTTTATTCCAGTTATCAGCATCAAAATACTCTGGGTGATTTACCCTTACATATCGGCCATATCCAATATTATCACTTTCATATTGATTTTGTAACTTAACAATTAGTTCTTCACAGATAGCTTCTAAATGAAGATTTGCAGCCTTTTGCATATCTTCGATAACCTTTTTATCATAAACTGGTTCTGGGGAAGTGAATTCAGAAAGATGGGTAACTAGAGAAATTTGGTGATGAATATGTAATTGAGAATCTTTGATTTCTGTTTTAATGTTACTTTTTCCCCTCAGAATTCTTAGGGCTAACTCTGGATTTTCATTTGTATCCTCTGATGGATAGGGCAAGGTCATAAAACCCCCTTGTACTTCTCCGGTTAGCACCATGAAGGAAAAACCTTCAATTTCTTCAAGCTTGCCTATCATTTTATTACCTTTAAATAAAGCAATACTATTAATGAGAAATTCATCAGGCTTGCTTCCATACCTTATAAAGGGTATCACAGGCTCTATGCCATCGGTTTTGAAAGCATTATTAAATCTTCGCATGGTTGTAAGTGGGATTGTTGACATGTAATGACTTTCCCTTAACAAATCATTTACATATAGGGTTACTAGAGGACTAGTTGGAGGCTGTATTGTCATTAAATCAACAACTTTATCTTCAACTACTAGGAGCCTAATTGTACCTTTGCCTTCTGGATCCCTTAGTAGGGAATCTATATGTCTTATAACACCTTGTCTAGCTACTTCTTCACTAATAAAAAACACCTTTGTATTTGCATAAGTAATGCGTCTAGATGCCTTATTTTGGATATTATCCTGAGCATTTCTAAGGGAAGTACCCTCACCAGAAATTTCTATTTTAGGGCTTTTAGCATCTGAATGGATAGTTGGAGCTGCTACAGTAATTAAATATTTTGATGGATTTTCCTGGCTGATATCTACTCCAATACCATAAACCAAATACAAGTCATCTAATTGTCTTACATCCCAGCAGGAGGATAAAAGCAAGCATATGAGTATAAGTGATAGTATTTTACATGTCTTTTTCATAATTAACCCTCTTTCTCTTTACTATATACATAAATAGAAGTAAGACAGGAAGTATAATTCCAAATCCAATATTGATATTTCCCATTACTCCACTAAATTCCATAACCTCCATAGAGTTTTGAGGAATTAAAGAAATAACAAATACTATTGGTGATAAGATGTATACAAACTTACTTATTTGTTTTGTTTTTAATATAGACTTGAAGGCTATACACCCGGCTATATACTGGATAGTCAGGGTACCTAGCACTGCAAAAATCCAAAAAAATGTAAAGAAAATTTCAATTCGTACAATAATAGGAAATTCTAAAACGTCAAGATAGTTGATGGAAGGATATAAAATACCAACTATTTCTTGGTAGCCAAATAGTGCAATTTGACTGGCTACAATACTGGTATATAATATTGTAACAAAGGCAATAGATAACACGGAGTACCTTAAGTTATTTTTATTCTTATTAGATATGTAGGGATATATAAGAAAGAGCACTTCATAACCTGCAAAGGCGTAAAAAGCTGGAGGTACGCCTTTAATGATATTGATAAAACCACTTCCTCCTACAGGCCTTAAGTTTAATATAGAGGCTTCTGAAAGAGAAGGAAAAATTAATAATACAAATGGAATAATTGAAAAAACAACAATTTCATTAAAACGTCCTACAAAGGTTAGTCCATCCTTTGTAATATACACAAGGGTAGATACAATAACAAAAGAAATCACAATCATTGGTGTTCTAGGTAAAAACCATGTATTAACCATCTCACATGTAATTCTAATGACTAAAGCAGTAGTTAAAATTGCATATACCCCATAAAGAAAAACAATAAGATAAGCTATAGGTTTAGTTAATAAAATAGAAGCATATTTTAAAAATGTATGTTTTGGAAATTTATTGGATAACAAAATGATTATTCCCGTCATAAAGCAAATGACTATTCCATTAAGAATAATAGAAATCCAAGCATCCTGCTTAGATATCATTGCAACAGATCGAGCAAGACCTAAGACTCCAGTCCCAATCATAATACTGATAATCATGATATAGCTTTGACCTGATGATATTTCTCCAGTTTCATATTTTTTAATCATAATGTTATCTCCATCCTATTTTCCTCTTTTATTTTTATTTGATGCTGAAGAAGGGGAATATGCTAGGGTTGCCATAGGTCCACGAAGAGCAGCATCTTTCATATCTTTAGTATTAATTGGGGCAAATGGTGTTAAAAAAGGATGACCAAAAGAATGCAATTTACACATATGAGCAATAATCCAAGCCCAAGTGATTACTATTCCAAAGGCTCCAAAGGTTGCTGCCATCAATATCATAGGTAGTCTTATAAATCGAACAGAATATGAAGTGCTAAAGTGAGGAAATATATAAGAACCAATAGCAGTAATGGCTATAACCACCACCATTATAGGACTTATTATACCAGCTTTAACTGCAGCATCTCCTATTACAAGTGCTCCTACAATACCAATTGTTTGTCCAATTCTAGATGGAAGACGGGCACTAGCTTCCCTTAGAAGCTCTATTGTAATTTCCATCAAGAGAGCCTCTATAACTGGTGGAAAAGGAACTTCTACTCTGCCCTTTGCAATATTCAATACAAAATCTGAGGGAAGTAATTCTTGATGAAATGTAGTAACTGCAACATAGATTGATGGAAAGGTTGAAGCAACAACAAACCCTACAAATCTAATAAAACGTACTATATTTGCAAAAATAAATCTTTCGTAATAATCCTCAGGAGATTGTAAAAATTGCACCAACCCCACTGGAAATATAAGGGCATCGGGGGAACCATCAACTAAAATAACTATTCTACCCTCTAACAAGTTACCACAGGCTTTATCGGGACGCTCTGTTATTTGCATTTGAGGAAAGATTGAGAAGGTATCTTCCTCTAAAAATTGTTCAATATAGCCTGTATCAAATATACCATCAATTTTAATTTTTTCTAATTTGTTTAAGGCGGATTGGAGAATTTCTTGGTTAACAATATCATCCATATATATTATTGCTATACTAGTGTTACTTTTAGATCCCACCTTCAAATCTTGGATTTTTAAACTAGAATCCTTAAGTTTTCTCCTAATCATAGCTGTGTTGGTACGTATATCTTCAACAAAACCTTCCTTAGACCCTCTTATAACACTTTCTACTGGAGATTCTTGTACTGATCTTGATTCCCAACCCCTGGTATTTAACAGAAGAGCTTCTTCGGAGCCATCTATAAGCAACACTGTTTCTCCAGATAAAATACTATGAATAACGTCATCAAATTTCTTTGTAACCTTTACACTGTTAATTAAAATAATATCCTGTAGGAGAGTGATATTTATATCAGAGATGTTGTCTAATCTATGAGAAAAATTAATTGGTTTAATGATACTTTCATTAATTATGGCATTATTAACAAGACCATCAGTAAAAACCAAAAGGATGGAGCCATACTTGTTATTACCAAGACTTTTTTTTAATTCTCTAAAGTTAATATCGCTACAATCCTTAAACCTATCCTTAAGATAATTAGTATTATCATGGAGTTTGTTAGAAATATCCCTGCTGTTTTCAATATTTAGTTTATCTCCTATAGTAAAATTTGATTTGAAATTCTTAAATTTATCAAATAAACCCAATTTATATCACTCCGCCTAATAAACATAATACATATATTATTGGATACTGTTATTAGAAATATTCCCATAAGGTGTTTTAAAAGAGAAAAACCACTAAACATCAATGGATTAGTAGATTTATGGGGGAGGATATAGAATTAAACGGCACGATACAGTATGTAGGATTTAATATTTTTAACAGGATGGTTTATCAGAAAATTGTGATATAATTGCTTTATGATAAGTGTTTAGAATAAAATCTTAAAGGGGTAGGTAGGAGGGATTGATTTGAAAGTATTGGTTGCAAAGGATTACAAACCAATTAGCAAAATAACTATAAGGATGATAAGGGATGGAATAAAGAAAAAATTACTCTTATTGTATCCGAAGGTTACATTTATTTTCAATGAAAAAGCTTATGGAATTCAGGTGATGGTATGAAAACTTTAATAAAGAATGTAAATTTAATTAACCCTTATGAAATACTTTTTGGCTATGGTGTAGTTGTAAATGAAGATAAAATAGTTGAAATAAATATAGAAGATAATATAAAAATACAAGATATAGATTTAGTTATTGATGGGAAAGGAAATTTTTTAGTCCCCGGCTTTGTTGATATTCATAACCATGGCAATACGGGATTTGATATTATGGATAGAACTGAGGATGCCTTAGATAGTATTGGTAGATTTCATTTGCAAAATGGTGTTACATCTTATTTGGGAACAGTAATAACCTCCTCCCATGAAAATATGTGTAATGCCATAAAAAACCTAGCAGATTATAAAAACAAAAGGGGATTGTCTCAACTAATAGGCATACATCTAGAAGGACCATTTTTCTCCTTAGATAAAAAAGGAGCACAGCCTGGGAAATATATTAAAAATCCAAATATGGAGGAAATAAAACAAATTCTCAATATATCTAAAGATAGACTAAAGATGGTTTCTATAGCCCCTGAAACACCTAGAGCACTGGATATTATAGCTTATTTGAAGTCTAAGGATATTACTGTGGCATTAGCCCATAGCAGTGCAAGCTTTGAAGAATCAGAGGTAGGTATAAACTATGGTGCTACTGTAGCTACCCATCTGTATAATGGCATGAGAGAATTTAACCATAGGGAACCTGGTATAATAGGAGCAGTATTGTTGGATGAAAGAGTATATTGTGAAATTATATATGATAGAATTCATTTACATGATGCTGCAGTAAAAATTGCCCTCAAGCTGAAGGGGACAGATAAGATAGTATTAGTATCGGATGCTATGATGGCAGCAGGGCTTTGTGATGGTACTTATGAGTTGGGGGGACAAAAGGTAATAGTCAAGGAGGGTAGAGCTACATTGGAAACTGGAAATTTAGCAGGCTCTACTTTAAATCTAAGAGATGCAGTATATAACATGGTATATTATTTAAATATTCCTATGAAGGATGCAATAAGAATGGCAAGTTTGTCTCCTGCCAAGGCCATAGGAATAGATAAATATAAAGGAAGCATCGAAATTGGAAAACATGGGGATATGATATTAATAGATAAAGATATAAATATACTTGGTACTATGGTTATGGGAAAATGGATACCACATAGTAACTGATAATGGAAGTTAAAGGTGAGGTGATAGGTTGAAGGTTATTGGGAAGGTATATAATACACTTTTAGACTTAGAAGGCAAAAACAAAGCTGGTGTATCTGCTATGGATATATCAAAGGAATTGAACTTAAACAGATCTACAATTAGTAGATATTTAAATGTTTTATATAATGATAAAAAGATAAAAAAGTTAGGTGGGAGACCTGTTTTATATCAATCAATATCAAATAATACTATTATTTCCTCCGAAGATAAATTAAACAATGGATTAAATAGTTTAGACAAGCTTACTGGAGCTAAGCAGGGTTTGAGTATTCCGATAGAAAGAGCTAAAGCTGCTATTATATATCCACCAAAGGGTCTTCATACTTTACTACTAGGAGAAACAGGAGTTGGAAAATCCTTGTTTGCTGAGCAAATGTATGAATATGCTAAAGAGGTCAATGTACTAGACAAGGATGCACCTTTTATAAGGTTTAACTGTGCAGATTATTTTAACAATCCCAATCTTTTAACGGCACAAATTTTTGGCGTGAAAAAGGGTGCCTTCACAGGGGCAGAAGCCGATAGAGATGGACTATTAAAAAAAGCCGATAGAGGAGTGCTTTTTTTAGATGAAATCCATAGATTAACTCCAGAGGGGCAAGAAATGCTATTTACATACATAGATAAAGGTTTTTTTAGGCCCCTTGGAGAGAGTGAGAAGTTAGTGTATGCAAACGTTAGAATAATAGCTGCAACTACAGAGAACCCAGAATCCCATTTGTTACAAACTTTTTCTAGAAGAATCCCTATGGTAATTGAACTACCAAGTCTAAAAGAAAGGTCTACAGTAGAAAGATACGCTTTAATAGAATCTTTTATTAGAGAAGAATCCAGTAGACTGGGACAAAGTATTTATATCAATAAAAATTCAATTATTTCTTATCTATTATATAATTGCCCAAATAATATTGGTCAACTAAAAAGTGATATACAGCTTTCCTGTGCCAAAGCTTTTTTAAATTATAAAGGAAATTCAAATAATTATCTTATGATTAATCAAGGTGATTTACCAAATCATGTAAGAAAAGGATTGCTTTATTTAAATGAATATAGGAAAGAAGTAAATGAAGTGTTAAATGGAGCTAGTGATATATTAAAGTATAGTGGAATAGAAGAAGCACCTTTAAAATTAACCCACGAAGAGGAAAATATAGGGGAAGATTTCTATAGTATAATTGAAGATAAAATTGATTCCTTCAAGAAGTCCGGGATAGATGAAAAGGATATAAATCAGATTCTAAGCGTAGATATAGAGTCTTATTTTCAAAAATATATTGGACAAATAAGTAGACATTATAGAAAAGATGAAATTCACAATAGAATTAATAAGGAAATAGTAGATGCAGTGGAAGAAATTTTATTATTAGCTAAAAAAATTCTAAACAGAGAATATGATGAGAGATTATACTTTGGATTGTCTCTCCATCTTGAAAGAAGTATTGAAAGAATTAGTAATGGGGAAAAAATATATAATCCTAAGTTGAATTTTATTCGAATAAACTATGAAGATGAATTTATATTTGCTATGAAGATAGCAAAATTAATAGACAATAAATTTAATATTGAAACACCAGTAGATGAAATAGGATATCTCGCTATGTTTTTTGCATCCGACTATTTTAAAGATAAAAAAGAAATAGAATCAAATGTAAAAATTGTTGTTGTAATGCATGGAGGAAGTACTGCAAGTTCAATGGTGGAGGTAGTAAATAATTTAATAGGCTCTGACTTTGTTGTAGGACTAGATATGCCATTATCTATAGACCCTCAGGGAATGTATGAAATAACCAAGGACAAGATTTTAGATATTCATAGAGACAAAGGTGTTATTTTAATGGTGGATATGGGCTCTTTGACAAACTTTGGTCATATGATTACGGAAGAAACTGGGATCGAAGTTAAAACCATTGACATGGTAAGCACTTTAATGGTTTTAGATATTGCAAGAAAAGCTCTAGTAGGATATTCCCTAGAGGATATTTTAAAATCCACTGAATATAAGACAATAATAGATATGCCACAAAGTAGAAGTAGAAAAAAAGAAAACGCCATTATTACTGCCTGTTTTACAGGTGATGGAGTAGCCAAGAAGATATCAGACATTGTAAGTAATACTATATCTGATAAGAATATCAAAATAATTACTATGAATATTATTGATGATATAGTGCTGGAGGATAGAATAATAGAGCTGGAGAAAAGCTATAATATATTGGCTATTATTAGTGCTGTTAATATAAATATAAAATCAATACCATTTATTCCAGCTATTGATATTTTCTACAACGAGACTGCAGAAAAATTAGACGAAATAATTGAAGAAGCTGAAATGTATGATAGAATATGGGATTCCCTTAAAGAACATTTAGTACATTTAAAAAGCGACTTAGTAATTAAAGATATTAGAAATCTCATAAATAGATTAGAAAAAAGCTTAAATGTTAAAGTAACAAATGATATAAAAATGGGGATGACACTTCATATTTGCTTTATGATGGATAGTATTTTGGCTGGAGAAAAACCTAAAGTATTTCATGGATTAAATGCCTTTAAGAAATTACATTTAAAGCATATTCTAATAGTAAAGGAAGAATTAAAAACTATTAAACATATTTATAAGGTTAATATTGAAGATAATGAAATAGCCTATATTGTTAAAATGTTTATTGAAAACAAAAGCAGTGTGTAATAGTGTGCAGTTTATTACACACTATTTTTTTTTTATAAACCTAGAATTAATCAGCATTAATAGATAACTGTGTTGGCACGTATATTGCATTATATATTGGTACACTGATTATTATATATTATAAGGAAAAGGAGGGATTAATTTGTACAATATTTTATTAGTATGTTCAGCAGGAATGTCTACTAGTTTATTGGTGACAAAAATGGAAAAAGCAGCAAAGGAACAGGGGATAGAAGCAAATATAAAAGCTATTGCAGAAGCTGATTTAAAAAATAATTTAGAGAACCTAGATGTATTACTATTAGGACCCCAGGTTAGGTATATGCTTTCTAAGGTGAAGACTTTAATGGAGCCTAAGGGGATTCCTGTAGACGTAATAAACAGTGTAGATTATGGGACTATGAATGGAGCAAAGGTATTAAGTCATGCTATTTCAATGATAGAAGGGAAGTAATTATCTTATTATTTTTTAAGGGGGATAATCATGAAGAATTTTATGAGATGGATGGAAGAAAAATTTGTTCCAGTTGCAGGTAGAATGGGATCCCAAAGACACCTCTCTGCTGTTAGAGATGGTTTTATCGGTATTATGCCTATCGTTTTAGCAGGATCTTTTGCAGTTTTATTGAACAACACTTTAGGAAGTTGGATTCCAGTATTAGGCCAAATATTAGGACCTATTAACGGTAATGTTTGGTGGGGAACTCTAGCAATGCTTGGTTTACTTGTAACCTTTTCTGTGGGCTATAATCTTTCAAAATCATATGGTGTGGATGGATTATCAGCAGGTCTAGTTTCTGTAGCATCATTTATTGTTACATTACCACAAGCCCATGGAGATGCAGGCTGGGGATATATTCATTGGGGCTACTTAGATGCTAGAGGTATATTTACAGGCCTTGTGGTGGCTTTAATTGCTACAGAAATATTTGTTAAGCTAACTAAAAAAGGTTTAGTAATTAAGATGCCTGACACCGTACCACCGGCTGTAGGCAAAGCCTTTGCTTCTGTATTTCCAGGATTCATTGCAATATTTATATTTGGGGCATTAACCCTTGTTATTGATAAAGCAGGATTTGGTAGTTTATATGAACTAATATTTAATTTAGTACAACAACCCCTTATGGGTATTACACAGGGTATGGTGGCAGTTGTATTAATGCCTATTCTAATGAACTTACTATGGTTCTTTGGGATACATGGTGCAAATATATTTGAACCAATAATGCAGTCTGTATATTTACCAGCACTTGGTGAGAATTATGATGCAATTATGGCAGGTGGTGAGGCACCACACTTAATAACAAAGGCTTTCTTTGATTCATTTGTTCATATAGGTGGATCTGGAGCAACTTTAGCTTTAATCATTGCAATTTTTATGGTTGCAAAGAAAAGAAAAGAATATAGAGAAGTGGCTAAACTTTCATCTCCACTTGGGTTATTCCAGATTAATGAGTCTGTAATATATGGACTTCCTGTAGTGTTAAATCCTATATTATTTATTCCATTTTTATTAGTACCAGGAGTATTATCCTTAATTGCTTTTATAGCTACAGCTTCGGGAATAGTACCACCAACTTACGTACAAATACCTTGGATTACCCCAGTAGGTATTGGAGCGTTTTTAGCAACTGGTGCTAAGGGGTTAGGTAGTATTATGGCAGCATTGCTAGCTATAGTAAATTTAATTGTAGCTGTACTGATTTATCTGCCATTTGTAAGATTAGCTGAAAAACAAGCAATAGAGAGGGAAAAAGAAGAAGTAAAGGGCTAGGAGAATAAGGGACCACAATGGTCCCTTCTAGTTAATCCAAAGGAGTTGGCTATATGAATAAATTCCTCAAGATAGCCACAATAGGTGGTGGCTCCTCATATACACCTGAGTTTTTAGAGGGTTTAATAAATAGATATAATGAATTGCCTGTAGACGAATTATGGCTTGTAGATATAGAAGAAGGCTTAGAGAAGCTTGAAATTATCGGAGACCTGGCAAGAAGAATGGTAAATAAAGCTAACATACCAATGAAAATATTTACAACAGCAGATAGAAAAAAGGCAATTAAAGATGCAGACTTTGTAACAATACAGATTAGAGTAGGACAACTAAAAGCAAGAGCTAAGGATGAAAGAATTCCTTTGGCACATGGGTTTATAGGTCAAGAAACCAATGGAGCAGGCGGTTTGTTTAAGGGACTAAGAACTATACCTGTAATATTAGAAATAGCTAATGAAATGAGCGAATTATGTCCTAATGGATGGTTAATTAACTTTACAAATCCTGTTGGAATGGTTATGGAAGCTTTAATTAGATATTCAAAGCATAGAAAATTTGTTGGTCTTTGCAATGTACCTGTAGGTATAGAAAGGGGTATAGCTAAGATTTTAGATATAGATCACCATAGAATAAGAATTGATTTTGCTGGTTTAAACCACATGGTATATGGATTTAATATATTTGTAGATGATGAAAATAGGACATCAGAAGTTTTTGAAAAATATATTAATGACTCTGCTTTAGTTAATATGAAAAATATAGATCCAATGGAATGGGACGAAGGCTTTTTAAGGGCATTAAATTTAATTCCATGTCCCTACCATAAATATTATTATAAGCAGTCCCATATGTTAGAAAGTCAATTAGATCAATATAAAAATGGAATTACAAGGGCAGAGGAAGTTATTAAAACAGAAACAGAGTTATTTAATATTTATAAAAATGTGGAATTAAACACAAAACCTAATGAGTTAGAAAAAAGGGGTGGAGCCTATTACTCTGATGCAGCCTGTAATTTAATATCATCAATCTATAATAATAAAGGTGACTTACAGGTTGTAACTACTATAAATGGAAACACAATTAAAGACTTTCCACCAGATTATGCTATAGAAATTAGCAGTTATATTACGAAGGAAGGCCCAATACCATATAAGTTTATAAATGAGTTTCCCCTAAGTATAAAAGGATTAATTAGTCAAATAAAGGCATTTGAAATAAATGGAGCTGAGGCTGCTGTAGAAGGAAGCTACGAAAAAGCATTACTTGCAATAACATTAAATCCGCTAATAGCAAATGATGTATTAGGGCATAAATTGCTAGATGAAATGCTTGAAGCCAACAAACAATACCTACCGAGATTTTTTAATGAAGAATTCCATAGGGCAAATAGATAAAGGAGAGATTAGAATGGATTTAGAACTTACAATAATAAATATAATTAATTATAGTGGAGAGGCTAGAAGTCTTTGTATGGAAGCTATTGGATATGCTAAGGACGGAGAGTCTGAAAAAGCTAAAAAGTCTATAGAAGAGGCTAACAATAAATTATCAGAAGCCCATAAAAACCAAACTTTATTAATACAAGAAGAGGCTAGAGGAGAAACAAAATCTATATCTCTCCTATTAATCCATGCTCAAGACCATTTAATGAATGCCATTACTGTAAGGGATATGGCAACTGAATTTGTAGAGTTATATCAAGTAATACATTCTCTAAAGGAAGAAAAACACCATGGTTAAACTAGGCGTATCTGTTTACCCAGACAAAAGCAGTTTAGAGGATAATAAAAAGTATTTAAGCTTGGCAGCAAAATATGGATTTAGCAGGGTATTTCTAAATTTTTTAACTGTTGAAAATGAAGAGATACTAGAAAGGTTTAAGGATATAGTTAATTATGCTAGAGAATTAAACATGGAGATAATAGCAGATGTTGCTCCAAAGGTTTTTAAGGATTTAAATATAGATTATAAAGATTTAAAAATATTTAGTGATATAGGACTTACAGGGATTAGACTTGATATGGGATTTAGCGGTAATGAGGAAAGTATCATGTCATTTAATTCCTATGGATTGAAGATAGAATTAAATATTAGTAGTGGAACCAAGTATTTAGACAATGTTATAAGCTACTTACCTAACAAAGAAAATATAATTGGGTGTCACAATTTTTATCCCCATAGATATACAGGAATATCTAGAGAGCATTTTATGAAAACAACTGAAACATTTAAGAAATATGGCCTTAGAACTGCGGCTTTTGTTTCATCTAATGAAGCAACTTTTGGTCCCTGGGATATAAATGAAGGCCTGCCTACTATGGAAGAGCATAGGGAATTACCTATTGAAGTTCAAGCTAAAGATTTAATAAATACTGAATTAATCGATGATATTATTATTTCTAACTGCTTTGCTTCTGAAGAAGAGCTAAGGACTTTAGGATCAATTAATAGAAACATTTTAGAGTTAAATATAGAGATAGATGAAAACCTTCCAGAAGTGGAAAGAAATATTTTGTTAAAGGAGCTTCATTTTAATAGAGGAGATATTTCTGAATATATGATTAGATCTACTCAATCTAGAGTGAAGTATAAAGGCCATGAATTCAAACTACTCAATCCAAAGGATATGGAAAAGGGTGATATTGTAATTGAATCCAGCTTATATGCCCATTATGCTGGAGAAGTACATTTGGTTTTAAAACCTATGAAAAATAGCAATAGATCTTCAGTTGTTGGAAAGATTGCTGATGAAGAAATGTTTTTACTTGATTATATAAAGCCATGGCAAAAATTTAGGTTTAAGTTGAAATAGTGAAAAAAATATAATTAGGGGATGATACTATGGTTGAAAAAGAAATAGTATTGCTAAATGATACAGGATTACATGCTAGACCAGCATCTATGATTGTAAAAGAGGCAGGAAAATATACTAGTGATATAAAAATTATTAAAAATGAAAAGGAATACAACCCTAGAAGTATAATGAGCATATTGAGTATGGGGGCTGTAAAGGGAGACAGCCTTGTAATAAAAGCTATAGGTGAAGATGAAGAAAAAGCAGTGAAGGAGCTAGGGGATCTTATTGAAAACAACATAATGGATTAGGAGGAGATCTTTTTGAAAGGCTTAGGAACTTCGGCAGGTATTGGTATAGGCAAGGTTCTAATATATAAAGACCCTGAGATAAAGATTTCTAAAGAAAGTGTTTTAAACAGTGAACTAGAAGTAGAAAGATTAAATCAATCTATTAATAAAGCAATAATAGACATAGATAATATATATGATATAACTTTAGAAAAGCTAGGAGAAAAAGAAGCAGAAATATTTGCTGCCCATAAAATGATATTAGAGGATCCAGAATACATCAACTCTATAAAGGAAAAAATATTAGTTGACAATATAAATAGTGAATGGGCAGTTAGTGAAATAACTAATTCATATATTTCTATTTTTAATGAAATGGAAGATGAATATCTAAAAGCAAGGGCTGTAGATATAAAGGATGTATCTAATAGACTATTAAGGATATTATTAAATATAGAAACTAAGGATTTGTCTTTAATAGATAAAGAAGTAATTATTGTAGCTGAAGACTTGACCCCATCCGATACAGCACAAATAAATAAAGACATGGTAGCTGGAATTGTAACAGAAATAGGAGGACGTACGTCCCATACATCTATAATGGCTAGAACTATGAATATTCCTGCCGTATGTGGTGTAAAAAATATTACAGATATAGCAAAAGAAGATGACTTAATGATTGTCAATGGTTCAACAGGAGACATTATTATAAATCCTACTAAAGATGAAGTTATACTATATACAAAAGAGAAGGAAGATTTAGAAAAACTACAACAAAAACTAGACAAGATGAAGGGACAAGAATCCATATCCAAGGATGGATACAAAGTAGAGTTAGCGGGAAACATAGGTGCTCTGCAGGATATAGACAAGGTAATAGAAAATGATGGTGAGGGAGTAGGTCTTTATAGAACAGAGTTTCTATATATGTATAGTGACAAACTGCCTACGGAAGATGAACAATTTGAAGCCTATAAAATAGTTGCAGAAAAACTAAATGGAAAACCCTTAGTAATTAGAACATTAGATATAGGGGGAGATAAGGAAATTCCATATTTAAATATTCCGAGGGAAATGAATCCTTTTTTAGGATATAGAGCAGTAAGATTTTGCTTAGATAATAAGGAGATATTCACAACTCAACTAAGAGCTATTTTAAGGGCCAGTGCATATGGAAACATAAAAATAATGTTTCCTATGATTTCAAGTATAGAAGAGCTAAGACAGTGCAAATTTATACTTGAAGAAGTTAAAAAGGACTTAAGAAAAGAAAATATCAGGTTTAGTGAAAATATAGAAATAGGAATCATGGTGGAGATTCCTGCAGTAGCAGTACACTCAAGACAGTTTGCTAAGGAAGTTGATTTTTTCAGTATAGGAACAAATGATTTAATCCAATATTCTTTGGCAGTTGATAGAGGAAATCAAGAAATATCTAATCTGTATAATCAATTTCATCCAGCAGTACTATCTTTAATAAGAATGACTATAGAAAATGGTCATAAGGAAGGTATCTGGGTAGGGATGTGTGGAGAAGTTGCAGGGGATGAAAAGCTTATACCAATACTTTTAGCCATGGGATTAGATGAATTTAGTATGAGTGCATCATCTATTTTAAAAGCTAGATATTTAATTAGAAATACTTCTAAAAAAGATGTAGAAGGTATGTTAGATCATATATTAAACTTGCCTACTGCTAAGGATGTAGAAAGATATATTGATAAAAATATAATGATCCATAATTTAGATAAATGAAATTTAAATATGAAACCTCTATGACCCCTACATGTCAAAGGGGTCATAGAGGGCTTTAAGGATAGCAATAGATTAGCCTCTAATATCGAGAATACAATTCTATAATCGGTTTATAATATAATGAAACTATACTTTTAAATCAATAGGAGGCTAATATAAAAATGAATTTGCAGTCAGGGAAGCTTTATTGGAATAAAACCATAAATAACCCTCCTTTCTATCCACCACTTGAAGGTGATATTGAATGTGATGTTTTAATAATAGGCGGAGGTACCTCAGGGGCACAATCTGCCTATTATTTATGGGATAAAGGGTTGGATGTAGTTTTAGTAGATAAAGAAAAAATAGGTCATGGAAGTACATCCTCAAATACTGCTCTTATACAGTATTCAGGTGATAAAATGTTTTATGAGTTGATTAATAGTTTTGGCGAAGAAACAGCCGCTACCCATTTAAAGTTATGTTTAACGGCTATAAATGAGATAGAAGAAGCCTGTAGACTTTTAGAGAAAAGTCCTGATTTTGTCCGGCGAGATAGTCTTTATTATGCAAGTTATCAAGAGGATACAAGCAAACTACAGAAGGAATATAGGTATTTAAAGAAACATGGGTTTGAAGTTCAGTTGTTATCATCAAATGAAATTGGACACCTTTATCCCTTTGAAAAACCAGGGGCTATTTATACTAAAAATGATGCTGAAGTAAATCCTTATAAGTTTACTGTGGAACTTATACATAAGGCCTATAAAAAAGGTGTGCGGATATTTGAGGACACCTATATACACGGAAAGAAGGTTGAAAAAGATTATACTTTATTTCATACTAAAAACGGAAGTACCATCAAAACCCGTTATGTAATTGTTGCTGCAGGCTACGAATGTCAAGAATTTAAGCAGGACAAAAACGTAGTATTTGAAAGCTCCTATGCTATAGTAACCAATCAAGTGGAGGATTTATCTGATTGGTACAAACAAACCTTAATTTGGGAAACAGCACGACCATATATTTATATGCGGACTACAGCGGATAATCGTATTATTATTGGTGGATTAGATGAAACGACCATAATTCCTGAAAAACGTGATGGTATGTTATTTCATAAAAAGGATTTGTTAATCCAAGAATTTAACAAACTTTTTCCTAACATTGAAGTTTTCCCTGAGTTTTATTTGTCGGCTATTTATGGTGGCACTCATGATGGTTTGCCCATGATAGGCAGTTATGGAGAATTCCCTAACTGGTATTTCCTCATGGCCTATGGTGATAATGGTATGGTTTATAGTATGGTGTTGGCTAAAATAATTACTGACCTCATTACTAGGGGATCTAATTCCCATTTAGATATATATCTACAAACCCGTCCCTGTCTAAATAGTAAAAAAGAATAACATATCGATTAAAAAAACACTCCAAAAGGGAGTGTTTTTTATTGATAGAGAAGTAGAATAATTATTCCTCATCTCCCTTTACTAACTCGATGGTAACTTGATTTGGTAGGCACATAATCCATGGACCCAAAGGACGTGTGTGTATATTTTCCAATGTCACTTCCCCCTGATGGAGACAATCTTCATTTTCACAATTTGATGCATGCATTACAGCTCCGTTGCTGGTTACTTTAACCTCATTGTACTTTCCATTACGGTCAATGGTCACAATTTGAGGATTACTTAAGCTGATCCTCTGATATTCTTCGGTTCCAACATATATGATGACATATGATTCATCTTCAATATTATTACTCATGATACGAGTAAAGGTGAATACCGCAAATGAAATCAGCAGGATAAGGAAAATAAGTTGTAAATCTCGTCTGTTCATTTAATCACACCTGCTTATAATATTTTTAAAAAATGATTGAATAAATTGGTATGCTATACAATAAAAACTAATTTATTGTTATGCAACACAACAAGTTCCAGTATATTGTACCATCTTAATTTTTAACTAGCAATAAATAAAACAATAAGTTTTTAAGTTAACTATATTGGCGGTGCAAATACCTATTAATCTTTAAAAGTAGTTTAAGGTTGTTTGAGCAATATATTTTTGTTGACTTTACGTAATCATAAATTTATTTTTCCACTGTTTTAACAAAATAAATTCACTATGAAGGAAATAAAAATAAATTAAATATGTTGGATATTGGATATTTACCCATAAATTTCATTATAAATTTCTTGGAACATAACTACATAACCTTCGTCTAATTAAATGAAAACACAAAATTGCTAAGGAGGTATTTGATTAGATGAAGTTTTTAAACAACAACGTAATTTGCATCTTATTCACAAAAACATAATCTTAATTTCAACATTTTAACTAGAATAGGATTCTTAGCCAACTGAGAATTGTTTAAAAACCTCAGTCATCTAAGGAATATACAAAATAGGAGGAATTATAAAAATGAAAAAAATAAAATTAATGATTAGCTTGACAATAGTTTTAGCAATGACATTTATGTTTGTAGGGTGTTCATCAGAAAGCGCAGTGAACTTAGGAGATGATTTTTTAGAGAAGGCCCATGAAGCTGTTAAGGAAGCCTATGGGGAAGATTACATTCCATCAATGGCTATTCAAGAAGATTTTTTAGCAGATATTTATGGTGTTCCAATGGATTCAGTAAAAGAATACATTGCAGAAGGACCCATGATGAGTACACATGTAGACACATTTATTGGATTAAAAGTAGAAGCAGATTCTGTTAATAAAGTAGCAGATGCTTTAAGAGCATATCATACTGATTTAGTTGAAAACAGCATGCAATATCCTATGAATCTAGCAAAGGTTCAATCTGCAGAAATTTTAGTGATTGAAGACCATGTATTCTTTTTAATGCTTGGTGGATTTAATGATAATGTTGAACAAACAGAAGAAGAGGCACTAGAATTTGCTAAAGAGCAGGTACAAATTGCAGTGGAAGCTATAGAAGGCTTAGTGAAATAAAATGGTATTTAGCAGCTTATTGTTTTTATTTCGATTTTTACCTATTGCCTTAGGTATCTATTATGTAACACCCCATTTTTTTAAAAATGGGGTATTGCTTATTATTAGTCTTCTTTTTTATGCCTGGGGTGAGCCAAGGTATGTTTTAATTATGCTTATTTCCATTGTAGTTGACTATATAGCCTCCAATGGCATTGAAGGGACTCAACAGCTTTGGGCAAAGCGACTGTTTTTAACTTTTTCTGTATTAATGAATATGGGCTTTCTTATGACCTTTAAATATATGGACTTTTTTATTGGGAATTTAAACAGAGTACCACATATAGAACTAATGCCTCTGGGATTAACACTTCCCTTGGGGATTAGTTTCTACACTTTTCAAACCATGTCCTATACGTTAGATGTGTACAAAGGAAAAATAAAAGCTGAAAAAAATATTATTGATTTTGGGGCATATGTATGTCTGTTTCCCCAGCTTATTGCAGGGCCAATTGTAAAATATGTAGACATACAAAAAGAACTGAAGGATCGAAAGATAAAGCTACACCAAGTTAGTGAAGGTATTCGCTACTTTGTGATGGGTCTTGCTAGCAAAGTAGTTATTGCCAATGCCATGGGTATGCTGTGGGAGGACGTACAGGCAATAGGAGTAATGAATGTGTCTATGGCTATGGCTTGGTTGGGGGTTATTGGGTATGGATTCCAGATTTATTTTGATTTCAGTGGTTATTCCCTTATGGCCATCGGTCTTGGTAAAATGCTTGGTTTTGAATTCCCTAAAAACTTTGATTTCCCTTATATGTCTACAAGTGTTACAGAGTTTTGGAGAAGATGGCATATAACCCTTGGGGATTGGTTCAGAGAATATGTGTATATTCCCCTTGGGGGCAATCGCAAAGGCTTAAAAAGGCAACGGTTCAATTTATTCATCGTTTGGTTTTTAACTGGATTCTGGCATGGTGCCAGTTGGAATTTTATTTTATGGGGACTTTATTTTGCCTTATTTTTAATAATAGAAAAACAATTTTTGTTAAAATGGCTTCATCATCATAAAATTATATCTCATATATATGCCATGACGGTGGTAATCTTTGGCTGGGTGATTTTTGCTACACCAAATCTTACTGAGATGTGTCTCTACGTATATAAAATGTTTTCTTTTCATGGGGGACAAGATTATTTGTATGCCCTTAACACCTATGGAATGACATTTATATTAGCTATTCTATTTTCAACCCCTTGGGTTAAAAAGGTGTATGAAGGATATGCCCATCGATTGGTACCAGTTGGAACAGCCTTGATGATACTGTTTTTGATTTCAGTGAGTTATTTGGTGGATTCCAGCTTTAATCCATTCCTATATTTTAGGTTTTAGATATTATTCAATTAGTAAACAGGTTAATATAAAACAGAAAATGGTCAAAGAAGGACATCCATTTACTTTGCATATTATTTCAGGATGTATTAGGAGGTGATTTAGGGTTGAAGAATTTTACTATTTGGGTTTTTGTTATGCTTATGGGGGTTTTAATAACAGCTGATTTATCGATACCTAACAGGGTATTTTCAGAGTTTGAAAATCGCTATTTATCCCAGAAACCAGATTTCCGTTGGGATGATCTGATTAGTGGGAGATACACACAAAACTATGAAAATTATGTGGCTGATCAGTTTGTTTTTAGAAATAAGTGGATGGAGTTAAAGGTTTTCTTAGAGAAAGCACTGTTAAAAAAAGAAAACAACAATATTGTTTTTGGAAAAGATGGATATTTATTTAACAAATATATAACCTTGCCAGACGAATTTTTTACCAATGTTGAACTATTGAATAAGTTTATTGAAACCTATGAAAAAGAAAATGTTTATGTTGCTATCCCACCTAACAGCTATGCTGTTTTAGAAAAATTAGCACCAATAGGTCTATATAATGTGGATCAGGCTAAATGGCTTCAATGGTTGGAGGAGGAATTAAATTTGCCAAAGGGGAAAGTGGTGAATTTATATGAAGCACTTAAAAAACATGATGACGAATACATTTATTATAGATTAGATCATCACTGGACCACCTTAGGAGCTTATTATGCTTATGAGGCTTATGCTAAACAAGTAGGATTTTCACCGATGCCACTGGAGGAATTCAATCCTGAAGTTATTGAGGACTTTTATGGTACTTTTTACTCTGCTGCCAAGAGAAAGGAGGGACATGCCGATTTGATTTTTTATGACCCAAATTTAGATGCTGATTTTTATTTAGATGGGGTACTACAACCCTCTATCTATGATTTAACATTTACAAAGGGACGTGATAAGTACGGTATGTTTCTTCACAACAATCCTGGTAGAGCTTCTATTAAGACTAACTTAAACTCGGAAATAAGAGAAAAAAAACTTTTGGTGTTTAAGGATTCCTATGCCAACAGTATGATTCCTTTCTTGACAAAACATTATTCTCAGATAGAAATAGTTGACCTTCGATATTATAATGGCAGTGTAGGAGCTTTAATGGAGGAAGGTTGGGATGATGTCCTATTTTTGTTTAATTTCATTTCATTTTCTAATGATCCCAATTTAGTTAAATTGAACTATTAGGATTAAATAGTGCTAGGTAAATCCTATTCTTGCTGGATTTTATCCAGCACTATTTCACTTTCCTTAAATGTAAATTTAGCCAATAGTTGGGGCATATAATTTAAATTAGATCCCATAATACCTTCTTTATCCCTACAATAAACTGTAAGGGTTTATTGTAGGGATAAAGAAAGTATTATAAATAAAAATGTTATTTGTTTCAAGTATCATAAATAGATAAAATACTATATTATATATGCAGTGTTGATAGGATAGTATAATAAATACATAGTAAAAGAGGTGAGTAGATGAAATATTATACTACCAAACAAATGGCAAGTATATTAGGTGTTGGTATTGAAACATTAAGACATTATGAAAATAAAGGAATCCTTAAGCCCCGTAGAGATAAAGAGAATAACTATCGACTGTATACCGCCAGTGATATTCGCAAATTCAATAGTTGTCGTATTTTTCGAACCTTTGATTTTACAATTGAGGAAGCAGCTAAGATTATAGAATGGGAATCCCTGGATTATATAAAAGATAGTGTTGACTATAAAATTGAAGCGTTAAAAAAACAAAGGGTATTTTTAGACGAGCGAATCAATAGTTTAGAGGCATATAAGAAAAAAGTTCAAGATGCTGAAGATTTGAATGGAAGACTTGTCATTAAAGAAATGCCAGATGTATATTATTTTACTACCCAAAGGTTTGATCAATATGAAACAGATCACAAAAATGATAGCCTTAGGAAACGATGGGTTGAGTATTTTCCTGTTGCCCAATGGGCAAGAAGGGTGAAAGCATCAAAAATAAAATATATGTATGAAGAACTTCCTTATGATAATGGGATAATAATTGAGGCTGATGTAGCTAGGAAAATTAATTTTCCACAAGAATTAATTGAATCTGCAGAAAAAATAGAAGGTGGTAGAATCTGTTATACAGTTTTTGGAAAATTTGATAATGAGCCTTATGACTGGTCTGCCTTCCAACCTGTTTTTAGGCAGATTAATGATGCTGGATATGAAATATGTGGCGATATGATAACTTTTTTTGTCACATCAAAGTATAAAGGAGATAATTTGGTTAATTACCATTATTGTAAAATAAGAATAAAATAATGACAAAAAAATAACTAAAAACTATTGAGCCTGTGGTTACCACAGGCTTTATATTATTTACTAGAGTCAATATTTTAAGTAGATATGAAGTAAATTTAGAAAACATGGCTTAATAAATATACAAAAGGAGGAAGATATAGGTAGTAATGGGACATAAATTTATCAATTAGTATTTTGCAGCTACTAATCAAGTAAATGAACATAATAATTTTAAAGAAGAAATGTTTAGAGGAGGACAAAGATGTTTAAATCAAAAAAAGCTATTTCGCTATTATTGTGTATTATACTGACTGTTTCCTTAATTGGTTGCCAATCAAAATCTACAGAATCATCAGGTGAAGCATTATTTAAAGCTGGTGTATATAAGGCATCGGCAGCTGGACACAATGGAGATATAACGGTTCAGGTTACTGTAGATGAATATAAAATTAAAGAAATTAAAATATTAGAACATAATGAAAGTGCAGGAATATCCGATCCAGCAATTGATAGAATTCCAAGTGCTATTGTTGATGGACAGACCTTAGCAGTAGACAGTATTTCAGGTGCAACGATTACAAGCGATGCAATTATTGAAGCTGTAATTAATGCTCTTAAGCAGGCAGGTGCAGATATTGATGCACTAAGTGTAAAAGGCGAGAGCACAAGTGTTGTAGGTGAAACCGTTGAATATACAACTGATGTTGTTGTTATTGGTGGTGGAGGTGCAGGTCTTGCAGCTGCTGTATCTGCCCATGAAAACGGTGCTAAGGTTATCCTTGCTGAAAAAATGCCAAGACTTGGGGGAAACACTATTTTAGCTGGATCAGCCTTTAATGCAGTAGATCCTGGAAGACAAGAAAAACAAGGGATAGAAGATTCTCTTGATTTACATTTTACTCAAACCTATGAAGGTGGAGATAAAGTTGGCAATACAGAATTAATAAGAACATTTGTAGAAGGAGCTTACCCTGCTATCGAATGGCTTGAAGGTTTAGGTTTAGAGTTTGCAGATGAAGTCTTTACAGTTGCAGGTGGTCTGTGGCCAAGAGGACATAAGACTATAAAACCTTTAGGAACAGGTTATATAAGCACATATGAACATTATATTAATGAGCATCAAGATGATATGA
The DNA here is from genome assembly GCF_900100845.1 of Natronincola ferrireducens. Lineage (NCBI taxonomy): Bacteria > Bacillati > Bacillota > Clostridia > Peptostreptococcales > Natronincolaceae > Natronincola > Natronincola ferrireducens. The sequence continues at coordinate 808,119 of NZ_FNFP01000001.1, forward strand.
AAATTTTATTAGATACAGAAATAATAGATCTTATTGTAAAAGATGATAGGGTTGTAGGTGTTAAAGGGAAAGGGTTAAATGGTGAGGTTATAATTAATGCCAATAATGGAGTAATTATTGCAACCGGTGGATTTGCTGCTAATCCAGAGCTAAGGGATAGATACAATGAAAATTGGCCAACTCTTACTAGTTATAAAAGTACAAATCACCCAGGGGCAACAGGTGATGGACTAGTAATGGCTGAAGCAGTAGGTGCAAATTTTGTTGGATTAGAGCATATGCAATTACTTCCTTTAGGTGATCCAGTAACTGGAAGTCTTAGTGGTAATGTTAATAAAGGAGTTACCAGCAGTATTTTTGTTAATAAAGATGGTAATCGTTTTGTAGATGAAGGTGCTCGTCGAGATGTTATGACCCGTGCTTTAATGGAGCAAGAGGATGCTTCAATGTGGATCATCCTTGATTCAAAATCTTATCCCACAGGAGATACATTAAATAACTTTGGTGAAACTATTGATGAACTTATAGATCAAGGCAGAGCATTTAAAGGAGATACTCTTGAAGAGTTAGCAGAAAAAATTGGAGTTGATGCTGATAATCTTACCAAAGCTTTAGAGGAATTTAATAAAGCGGTGGAAACGGGTGAGCCAGATGCATTTGGAAGAACATTAGTTGATAAAACAATTGATACAGCACCATTCTATGCAGGACCACGTGTGCCAACAGTTCACCACACAATGGGTGGAATTGAAATCAATACAAGTGCACAGGTGCTTGACGTAAATGGAAAGGTTATCCCTGGATTATATGCAGCTGGTGAGGTTACGGGTGGTATCCACGGTTCAAATCGTTTAGGTGGAAATGCCCTAGCTGAAATTGCAGTATTTGGTAGAATTGCTGGAGCAAGTGCAGCAGGAAAAAAATAATAGGATAATAGTAAAATAAGAAACAAATGGATACAATTGTAAGTACAATGGATTCATTTGTTTCTTGTTTTATAGGTAAGAGAGGGTTGTGTATGAGAATTGATAAAAAAACATGTCAGTATAATAACATAGAAAAGAAATTAAACCTTTTCAAATTCTTAGTATTTAGCATGTTAGGTATCTGTGTATATTTCATTCCATTTACAATCATGGGCAATAAAAGCATTTTACTAGATCATTTAGTTATGGCTATTATAGTAGCTATGCCAAGGCTAGTATCTAGCTTTACTTTAGTTATGATTATACTTGGAGGATTATTACCTTTTTATGAAAGAAGCTGGAATAAGAATATAACTTTAGTTGTAATGTCAGGATTAAAGGTTTTAGGAATAATTCTAGGTATGATGGCGTTCTTTAATTTTGGTCCTAAATGGTTAATGGGAGAAGATATGTTGCCCTTATTATTTAATACAATAGCCATACCTGTAGCCCTTATCATTCCATTAGGGTCGTTATTTTTAACTTTTATTACTAATTATGGGTTACTTGGGTTTTTAGGAGTTTTATTGAAGCCAGTCATGCGTCCCATATGGAAGGTGCCAGGGAGTGCTGCTATAAATGTAGTAGCATCTTTTGTTGGGAGTTTTTCAGTAGGAATTTTTATGACTAACAAATTTTTTAAAGAAGGTAGATATACTAGGCAAGAAGCTGCCATTATTGTTACAGGCTTTTCAACTGTTTCTGCAACATTTATGATTATTATAGCCAAAAACCTTGATCTAATGTCAATATGGAGCACCTTCTTTTGGACCACACTTATAACAACATTTGTAGTTTCAGCCATAACAGTAAGATTAAAACCTTTGAATGCAATAGAAGGAGAATATATTACTGGGCAGGGAAAAGTTGAGTTGAACTCAAAGGAGAAGCTATTAAATAGTGCTATAAATGAGGCTTTAAAAGAAATAGAAAACAATAGATCTATTGTGAAAGGGATAGCTAGTAATCTTAAAGAAGGGATTTCCATGAGCTTACGGTTTTTACCCCTTATTTTAGCTATTGGAGTAATATCTTTTTACTTAGTTAAAATGACTGTATTTTTTGATGTTTTAGCTTATATTTTTTATCCCCTTATTTATATTCTAAGAATTCCAGAACCATGGATGGTAGCTAAGGCAATTGTTACAGTAGGAGGTCAAGTATTAATGCCCTCATTTATTATGGCAGGCATTGAAGCGCCAATGGCAACAAGATTTATTACTGGTGTTGTATCTATATCTTCTATATTATTTTTTTCTGGATCTATTCCGTGTATTATAAGTACAGATATTGATATTAGCATCAAGGATATACTATTTATTCTTATTGAAAGAATAGTAATTACTCTTGTTATAGTAACACCACTGACTATGATTTTCTTATAAGCAACGAATTTATTTTTGTATTTTAAAAGGAATCATCATTATCGATATTATGCAAATATAATAAAAAAAATATGGAATTTTAATAAATGGCGTTTATTATGTGAAATCACATTACTTCTAAATTATAACAAATAAAACTGGATAATATATCATTAAAAAACGGAATGGGTTAGCCATTCCGTTGAGGGTTTAACTAATTCTATTTTTCATAGACAAATTCTCCGTCTATCATGGTCTTTTCAACTTTAATATCTTTTATTTTTAATGGATCTATAGTAAATATATCTTTATCCAATACAATCAAATCAGCTACATAGCCTGGTTTTAATCTTCCTTTAAAATCCTCTTTAAATTCATTAAAAGCACTACCAATTGTATAAGCATCAATGACGTCTTCAAGGTCCATTTTTTCATTTGGATAAAAGCCATCTGTTGGTTTACCATCCATTCCTAGTCTTGTCACAGCACAGTAAATATTAGGGAATGGGTTACAGTCTTCTACTGGAGCATCTGTACTTAAGCTTATAGGAGCTCCTAATTTATATAGTGTATTAAAAGCATAAGAAGTGCTGGCCAATTGCTTTCCAACACGTGCTTCTAAAATTTTAATATCGCAATCTAAGAAAATAGGCTGATACATAACAGGAATATTCAATTTAGCAATTCTCTTTAACTGTTCCATATTTGTGATTTCACAATGGACAATTCCATGACGAAGAGGGTTTTTTCCATTTTTGATGATTTTTTCATATGCATTTAGAACACTTTCTATAGCACCATCACCAATTGCATGGGTTATTACTGGAATACCATGCTCTGTTGCTAAATCACATAAATCTTGCAGTTGCTCATCACTTAATGCTGCTACACCTTTAGTACCGGGAGCATCCTCATAATCCTTTAACATTAAAGCAGTCCTTGCTCCCAAAGAACCATCTTTAAATAATTTTAATACACCTTTTGACAAGAATTTTTCATCATATTGTCCTGTCTTGTATTCTGTTTGAAGATAGGTTTTAAAATCATTTATATCTTGAAAGTTAAATTGATGAGAATATCTTAACTTTGATTTTTTATTATCGTAAATGTTATGAATTATATCAAACATTCTCCTAAAATCCCCATGCATAATATCACAAGATTGAATAGAGGTTATGCCAACACTTAATGCATAGTTAGCAGCCTCCAAAAAATCCTTCTCAATATCCCTATCACTTTTTTCTGGAATAAGTGAATGAATTAATCCAACAGCATTTTCATTAAATATACCATTTGGCTTTCCATCATCTCCAAGCTCAACTACCCCACCATCGATAATAGTGTTTGCATCTACACCTAATACTTCTAAAGCCTTAGTATTTCCTACCGAAACATGGCCACATACTCTATCAAATACAATTGGAATCTGTGTCGATATTTTATCTAAGTCAAATCGATTCAATAGACGTTTTTCACCTGAGGTAAAATAATCTTGATTCCAGCCACGACCATTTAAAACAACTAAATCTTTATTTTCTTTAATAAAGTTTTTACCAAACTGAATAACCTCATCAATTGATTTAGCTGATGTCAAATTACAGGAGGTCATAGCATCTCCTACCCATGAAATATGTAGATGACTATCATTAAAACCTGGCAAAATAGTTTTCTCCTGAAGGTCTATAATATTATCAGCATCATTTTTAAGGATATCTTCATTTCCACCAGTTTGTACAATAACTCCATCTTCGATTAAAATTGCTTGTTGAAAACTATTTTTTTCAATATAAAACTTTCCATTTTTTAAAATTGTTCTCAAAAGATCATCTCCTTATATTTTTTAGCAGGATATTTTCTTCTGCAAATTATAACCCGTAGCAACCGCCCCTCTACCGCACCTGCAAGGATGAGGATTTTTATTAAATTGTTAATAGAATAACATGACATTTTCTTATTGTCAATTTTCGCCATAATTGGTATCTAAACTATCCAAAGGAATTTTAAAAACAGTGTTATGGAGATGGTTTCTTTTGTGGAACAAATCTGAGGCATAAAATATAATTTTCTAATATCACTTGACCCTATAGTTACCATAGGGTTTATAATGAGACAAAGAAAGACATTATTGTGTGGGAAAGCTAGAGGAGGATATCTACAAATGAATAACAAAATATTAATAAAAAATGCACGGGCAATTGTATCCTGTGATATTGAAGACAGAGTTTATTATGATTGTGATATGTTAATTGAAGGTCCAGAGATAAAAGAAATAGGACAAGGATTATCCTGTGATGAAGCTACCGTTATAAATGCTAAAGACAAGTTTGTATATCCAGGATTAATTAATACCCATCATCACTTTTTTCAAACATTTATTAGAAATATGGAAAGTATAGACTATCCCAATATGACCGTAGTAGAATGGTTAGATAAGATATATCGTATTTTTCAAAAAGTTGATTCTGATGTTATTTATTACTCATCTTTAACAGCCATGGCGGATTTAGTAAAACACGGTTGTACAACTGCCTTTGATCATCAATACTGTTATACTAAGAAATCTGGTAAAGAGTTAGTAGATCGGCAAATGGAAGCTGCTTCCCTTTTAGGCTTAAGATATCATGCAGGTAGAGGAACAAATACCCTCCCAAGAAGCGAAGGCAGTACCATTCCAGATAATATGCTCGAAACTACCGATGAATTCATTGCAGACTGTGAAAGAATCATTGATTTATATCATGATCCAAAACCATTTTCAATGAAACAAATTGTTGTAGCACCCTGCCAACCAATTAACAGCTATCGTGATACATTTATTGAATCTGTAGCTTTGGCAAGATCTAAAGGTGTTTACTTACATACACATTTAGGTGAAGGTGAAAATGAATTAATGATGGAAAGATGGGGTAAAAGAACCCTTGAGTGGTGTCAAGAAATAGGCTTTGTAGGTAAAGATGTATTTGTAGCCCATGGTTGGGAACTAGAGCCCTTTGAATATAAAATTGTGGGGGATACAAATACGGGAGTGTCCCACTGTCCTACTCCAGCGGTTTTAGGGGGATTCCCTATATTGGATATGAAAAGCATGCAAGAAAATAATGTATTAATAAGCTTAGGGTGTGATGGTTCTGCAACTAATGATAGTTCAAATCTACTGGATTCATTAAGATTAGCCTATATGATGCAGGCCTATCATAGTAAAGCCCGGGGTACCAGTGTTACCCCATATGAAATGTTAAAGATAGCAACTATAAATGGTGCCAAAACATTGGGGAGAGATGAATTAGGCTCCCTTGAAATAGGTAAAGGCGCAGATTTATTTATGATAGATACCAGTGTATTGGAGCTGACAGGAACCTTACATGATCCAAAAAATATTTTAGCTAAAACTGGGGTGACTGGACCTGTTTGGTTAACCATGATTAATGGAAAAGTTGTTTTTAAGGATGGACAATTAGTGGGGGTAGATGAACATAAGTTAGCTCAAGAAGGAGAGAAGGTTTGGACAAGATTTATCAACAGCTAAGAAACTAACAAAACAAACAGTGGAGCAAATTGGTTTCAATTACTTTTTAAAATTATGAGGAGGCTATTTTAAAATGAAAAAAATAATTATTGTTTTATTATGTATGGCTTTGTTATTTACGGGATGTGCTCAGTCCAATGATGTGTCAAAAGATGATGGTACAGAGGACACTTTAAAAGTAGCACTATTGCTTTCAGGACCAGCAAATGACCAAGGTTGGAATGCTTCTGCATTAGAGGGTTTAATAGCTGCAGAACAGGAAATGGGCATCGAGATTGCATATATGGAAAATGTTGAGCTAGTTGATACTGAATCTGCATACAGGGATTATGCTGCACAGGGCTTTGACTTAATCATTGGTCATGGTTTTCAATTTGGAGAACCAGCTGTGCGGGTTGCAGAATCATTTCCTAATACATATTTTATGGCAACCGAAGCAAATGCTCAGTCAGAAAATACTGCTTCCTATGTAATGAAATGTGAGCAAGGCGGGTACTTGATGGGAGTTTTATCTAGCTCAATGTCAAAAACAGGGAAAATTGGCGTGGTTGGTGGATTTGAACAGCCTTCCATTGTTAAAGAGGTAGAAGCCTTTAAAGTAGGTGCTAAGTCGGTTAATCCTGATATAGAAGTATTTGAAATTTATATTAGTTCCTTTACAGATGTAACAGCCGGGAAGGCAGCAGCTTCGTCCATGATAGATCAAGGTGCCGATGTATTATATCATGTGGCTAACCAAGCGGGTACTGGTGTAATCAAAGCTGCAGAAGAAAATGGCTTACTTGCATGTGGTAATGCCTATGACCAAAGTTCAATAGCTCCTGAAACAATTATGGCTTCTACATTATATAACATGCCTGAGGTTATATTACAAGCGGTTACGCAAGTAAAAGAAGGTACATTTGGTGGTGGGGTTTATCACTTAGGTATGGCAGATAACGTTGTAGATATAACAGAATTTAACTCCTTTGAAGATAAAATTCCAACAGAAGTTAAAGAATTAATTAAAAGTTTAAAATCTCAAATTACTGATGGTAGTCTGGAAGTTCCTTTAATCGAAACTCCAACAAAATAGTATTAGCGTAATTTTTAAGGAGGGTTTCTATGTCATTGCTAGTGATGCAAAATATCGATAAGTCATTTTTTGGAAAGAGTGCTTTAAAGCAGGTATGCTTAGATGTTAAACATGGTGAGATACATGCATTGTTAGGTGAAAATGGTGCAGGAAAGACAACATTAATGAATATATTATACGGAATTTATACTAAAGACAATGGGGAAGTATTTTGGAAAGGGGAATCAATTCAGTTTGATTCCCCTAAAGATGCCATCGATAATAGGATTGGCATGGTACATCAACATTTTTCATTAGTTCCTACCTTAACTGTTTCTCAAAATATAACTTTAGGTTTAAAATCTAAGGGATATCCATTTTCTAATAGAAAGAAACTAAATGAAGAAATAAAAGAAATTTCAAATAAATATGGTTTAGATATATGTCCAGATGCTTATGTTTCGTCTTTATCGGTAGGGGAACAACAGAGGGTTGAAATAATAAAATTACTTTATAGAAATGCTGAACTACTTATTTTAGATGAGCCTACTGCGGTGCTTACCCCACAAGAAATAGAAAACCTCTATATAATACTGCGTAAGCTACGGGAAGATGGCCATTCTGTAATTATAATAACCCATAGGATACCCGATGTTATAAGTATAACAGATAAGATTACAGTATTAAGGGATGGAGAAAAGATTGCTACTGTAAATACAAAGGATGTAGATGAGAAGGAACTATCTCAGTATATGATTGGTAGACAATTAAAGGTTATGAAAAGAGATGAAATAGAAGTCAAGGAATGTGATGGTTTAGATTTAAATAATATTTCATTGAAAAAAGATGGTGTTATGAGTCTTGATTCTATTTCATTACATATAGCTCCAGGGCAGATAATTGGGGTAGCTGGGGTAGATGGTAATGGGCAAAAGGATCTTGCAGAGGTAATCATGGGGATTCAGACCCATACAGGTGGCACCTTAAAATTATGTAATGAAGATATAAGTAATTTGAAGGTAAAAGACCGTAAAAAATTAGGGATGGGTTATATATCCGATGATAGGCATTGTGATGGATTGATTATGGATATGGATTTAACAGAAAATTTTTTATTGAGGGCGCATTCTGATAAAAAATTTATTAATAAAGGATTAATAAATGAAAAATTAGCTAAACAGGAAACCAAAAAAATTGTAGAAAAATATGGAATTAAGACCCAAAGCATTAGAACGCCTATTAGATATCTATCGGGAGGTAACCAACAAAAATTAATATTAGCAAGGGAACTCATGGGAAATCCAAAAGCTATAGTAGCTTTTCAACCTACAAGAGGCTTAGATATTGGTGCAGCAGAATTTATACACGAAAAGCTTTTTGAGTGCCGTAAAAATGGATGTTCTATCCTTTTGATTTCTGCTGATTTAGAAGAGATATTAGCTGTAAGTGATCTAATTGCTGTAATGTATAAAGGAAAATTTATGGGAATATTGAAAAATGAAGAAAATATAGATGTTTCTCGCATAGGTATGATGATGGCGGGTAGTCTAGATGAATATAGGAGAGAGCTGGCATGAAGACATTAAACAAATATTTATCATTTTTAGGTATTGCGCTGATCATATTCATGATAGCTATTTTGCTAATAGCCTTTAATGGAAGTAATGTATTTAAAGCCCTTTCTGGATTTTTTATAGGGATATTTGGCTCAAAATATTCAATAGCAGAGGTATTTGTTAAAGCTATACCCCTTACATTGACAGGTTTAGGTGTGGCGGTAGGTTTTCGTAGTGGATTTATTAATCTTGGAGCTGAAGGACAACTGTATATGGGAGCTATATTTGCTACATATTTTGCTTTACTATTTCCAAATCTACCAAAGATTGTGATGATACCTTTGTTAATAATTGTCGGCTTTATAGGGGGAGGAATATGGGCATTAATACCAGGGATTTTGAAGGCTAAATTTAAAATTTCAGAAATAATAGTAAGTATTATGTTTAATTATATTGCAATAAATATAGTTGGGATAATGGTAAGGACAATATTAAAAGATCCAGATTATCCTTATCCAATGTCACCAAGAATACCTGAAGGTGCGATGTTATCAACCTTGATACAATCTACCAGACTACATTCCGGTATAATAATAGCATTGATTGCAACTATATTGATCTATATACTGATATGGAAAACACCGACAGGTTATGAAATGAGGGCTTGTGGTATCAATCCTCGGGCTAGTATGTGTTCAGGTATATCCATCTATCGTAATATAGTTTTATCAGCGTTAATTAGTGGTGGACTTGCAGGACTGGCGGGTATGTCTGAAATTGCAGGGTTACAACATAAGCTTATTGAGGGTTTATCTCCAAATTATGGTTATACAGCTATAATTGTGGCATTGATTGGAAGAAATCATCCGTTAGGAGTAGCTGTGGCTGCAATAGGTATATCTGCATTACAGGTTGGATCATTAGCGATGCAACGTTCAGCGGGTATTCCCAATTCAATTTCATCTATTATAATGGGTGCAGTAGTTATTTTAATATTAGCTCGTAAAACAATATTTAAGAAATTAGTCACAGAAGAAGGGATGGTATAGATTATGGAATTTATAACCATGGCTGCAGCCTATCTTGCAGCAGCAATTAAGATGGCTATACCTATTACTTTAGCTGGGCTTGGAGAATCGATTTCTGAAAAATCCGGGGTACTTAATATTGGAATTGAAGGAATTATGCTTGGAGGCGCTTTCGGCAGTTTTATTATAGCTTACTTTACAGACAATCTATTTTTAGGGGTTTTAGCAGGGATACTTAGTGGAATTATCGTTAGTTTAATTCATGCTGTTATAAGTATTAAGTGTAAAGCTGATCAGACGATTGTAGGTCTTGCGTTAAACTTCCTGGTACTTGGATTATCTAGTTTTATGTTCTTGATGGTTTTTGGACAAACAACGGATCTTCCTTCAATTGCTGTATTTAAAGTAATACGGATACCAATATTATCAAAAATTCCAGTAATAGGAGAGATTTTATTTATTCAAGATGCATTTGTGTATTTTACTATTTTCATGGTAATAATTCTATCCATTATATTTTATAAAACAGAGTGGGGAATAAATCTACATGCTGTAGGGGAAAATCCTAGAGCTGCAGATACAGCAGGTCTAAATGTTAATAAAATTCGTTATATAAGTTGTTTGTTTAATGGTGCTTTAGGGGGACTTGCTGGAACCTATATGACATTGGTACAATTTGGTTTTTTTATAGAAAATATAACAGCTGGCAGAGGATATATTGCATTGGCAGCAGTTACATTAGGGAGAAGAAATCCTGTTGGTGTATTTGCAGCATCATTAGTAATTGGATTTGCTGAAGCATTACAATATGGATTACAAACAATGGGTATTCCTGTTCCTTCCCAATTATTTACGATGTTTCCCTATGTAATTGCAGTGTTAGTTCTTTTATTTTCCATCGGCAAAACAAAAAATCCTACTGCTTTAGGAACACCCTATATTAGAAGCGAAAGATAGTATTGAAGTATTTGAATTTTTAGTAGTAATAGGATAAACTTATGATGAAATAATAAATGAATGTAAGGGTGAAAAAATGGAGAGATATTTAACGATAGGAGAATTAAGTAAATTATTTAAAATTAATGTACAGACACTTCATTATTATGATTCTATAGGTTTATTAGTGCCTAACGAGAGGGATTCAGAGACTGGATATCGGAAATATGCTTTTGACCAAATATATAAGCTGGCTACTATTAGATATTTACGGAGAAATGGTTATTCGTTAAATAAGATTGAATCCTATATGGAATATAGGAATATAGAATATACCTTAGAAAGTCTTAAGAAACAATCTTTGTTTTTAAGAAAAAAATGGGAAGAATTAATTAATATTGATACAGCAATTCAACGTAAGATAAGATTTATAGAGCTAAAACAAGAAGATATAAAGATTAACCATGTATTTACTAAGGAATATCCCGATAGATATTATCTATCTATTGGAGATGAGGATACAGTTTATTTAAGTGACTCATTTTACTTTTATCCTACAATAGTCTTTTATGAAAATAATTGTAAGCACTTTGGTGCATATATGTTTTGTGAGGATATAGAAGAAGAAAATGAGGTGTTAAAGCATTTTTCTAACCTATTAAAGATACCGGCAGGCAAATATTTATGCGGTTATCATTTAGGTCCTTATGAAAACATCACTGAAACTATTGAAACAATGAGATTACACTCAAATGATTTAGCTTTAGGAGACAGAGTAATTGCCATCAATATAATAGATCAGTTTGTAGAATCAGATATGGATAAATACATTACTGAATTGCAAATACCTATTGTATAATAAAATGTTTTAAATGAAGCTTAGTGGGACTAGCTGGTGGTAAGCTAGTGGATTAAAATTGTCCCTTTGAAAAAGCACCCTATAGAGTAGACGATTGTATGGTCTATTTTATAGGGATTTTTTAATACAGATAAAACTCCAAATCAATTGTAATTATATGTAAAAAATAGAGGGTTATTGATGGTCTATATAGAAATAAGAAAGAGGTTTAATGTTTTTGATGAAACTCTTGGAAAAGAGGTGATAAGAGTGATAAATGTAGATAAAATCAGTGATGCAGAATTGAAGGTTACCTTTCAATATAATAGTAAACTAGTAGAAAAAATTAGACAAGTTGAAGGAAGAAGATGGGAAGCAATACAAAAGTGCTGGATCATTCCTAATAATGTTAAAAGTATAAATAGCTTAACAAAGGTTTTTATAAAAGAAGATATAAATTGGGATGGATCCTTAAACTCTTTTATAACAAAAAATAGTGAAGGCAATTTACATAATAGCAATCCAAAACTAGAAGAATTAGAAAAATGCTTGATACTTAAAGGATATAGTCCTAAGACTAAAAAGGCATATATTGGACATGTAAGAAGATTTCTTGAGATTATTAATAAAAAGCCTGAAGTATTGACAAAAGAGGATGTTGAAAAATATATTTGTTATTTGCTTAAGGAACAAAAAACTTCCCATGCCTTTGCAAATCAAGCATTAAGTGCAATTAAATTTTATTATCAACATTCATTAAAAAAAGACAAAGTATTATATGATCTACCTAGACCTAAGAAAGAAAAGAAGTTGCCAAATATTTTAAGTCAAAGAGAAGTATTATCTATACTAGATTCTGTTAATAACATCAAACATAAATCCATACTATTCTTAATTTATTCAGCAGGACTCCGAGTTGGTGAAGTAGTAAGACTAAAGGTAGATGATATAGATAGTGATAGAATGCTAATACATGTAAGACAAGGGAAAGGCAGAAGAGATAGGTATACTATACTTTCTGAAGTTGCTCTAGGTATGCTAAGAAAATATGCAATGGTAGAAAAGCCTAAGGGATGGTTGTTTCCAGGAGGAAAAGATAATTGTTTCCTCACCGAAAGATCAGTTCAAAAGATATTTGCAACTGCATGTAAGAAATCCAGTATAAAAAAAGATGTTTCAGTACATAGCTTAAGACACTCTTTTGCAACCCATTTATTAGAAAGTGGAACTGATCTTAGATATATTCAGGAATTATTAGGGCATTCAAGCTCTAAAACTACAGAGATATACACACATGTAACTGAAGCAAATCTTAGCAAAATAAAAAGCCCTTTAGATAGATTAATGAAATAGAGTTACAACCATAAGCAGACTTTCACGAAACATGGTTCGCAAACCCATCTATTTTGGCATATAAAAACGAACTTGTATTCGTGGATGTAAGAGTTAGAAGACACGGCAATTTCGGGGTAACTCTCTGAGGGTCTGTTGATGAAAAAAAGATATTGCATAACAGTAGAAAAGTGTGACTTAAGGAGGAAGTGTTATGATGAAAAATAGAAAACATGCAATAGTGATTATTATTATATTGGTTATATTATCATCTTTATTATATTGGTATCCTGTTCAAAAGTATCTTGCAGAAAAGAGTCTAAAAGAATATATGTCTGTTCAGGGCACTACTAATGCAATTATAGATTCTAAACGAATATATAAAGATTATACAATAGGAGGATATGTTATAGATATAATATATCAAGATGACCCAGACTATAGATATAATTATACATATATACCTTTGAAAGGACTGAAAAGTAAGATGGTGTGTATAATTTTTGATAAAGAGAATGTATCTGCTGATATAAATAATAAAGAAGTTAAATATCCATCTATTGATTAATAAAAATTGCTGAACATCATTTATTTTATGCGAAGAATCGTTGGAGAAAAGACATTGCCGCATCTTCTAACAATGTATTTGCACAAGGGTGCACTAGGGCACAATCTTAGGGCGATGTGCACCACATCCCTTCACCGGGAACAGAGTTCCGCCAAGGGGGTCTATCTTTGGGGTCCGGTTCAGGGACGTCGCAAATACTGGAACGTTATAGGTAATGATGATATCGGGGTTGTTTTTTAGGGTCTTGTTTAATAAAAAAGAAGTGTTTGAAGATGAATAATAGATTATACAAATTATATATTACATATGTGATGCAAAGTAGGTAAGTTTTGGTAAGATCTTATTTATGGAGGAAAACTTAATGGGTGAAAAACTGAAAGGTGTATATGTAAAGTATCGTATAGGAGTTAATCTTGGACTAATATGGCTAGTTCTTATTATTGCTGTAGTTGGTCATTCATCGTACACTACCCATAAGGTTGAAATAGTGAATGATGGTATTATGTACCAAGCAGGAAACAACCAAATATCAATCCCAGTTGGTATAGAAATACAGGGCAAGTATTTTACAACATTTGGAGGAAAACCTAAGAGATTTGAGGGGCAGATAATAGTTGACGATGATGTCTTTCCATACACAATACATTTTCATAGCAATATGGGTGTATTACTAACTACATATGGTAGCACTTATGGAGATTTACATGTTAGTGACGAATTTGATAGCTTTACTATTACAATCTCGAAACTCAGAGAAGATGCTAGGAGTAAAGGATGGAGTAGTAGTGATGGGTGGATAATATCGGCACCAGCAGTTAATAGAAAGGAAGCTGTAACTCTCTCTAATAAATTATTATCAAAATACTATAGAAACATTGAAATAGAATAGAAAAGAACTTTTATCGCTCATATCAACAGAGAGAAGTTGATTAAAAAAATTATCCATATCACATTATCTATTGTATGAGAAGGATTATAGAGGTAAAAAGCGTTATCACTACCTATAACAATACATTTGCATAAAGGTGCTAGAAGTACGTATCAAAGGAAAAGTCAGAGCACCCCATCCCTTCACCGGGAACAAAGCTCCACCAAGGGGCAAGGTCAAGTGGGTCCGGTTCAGGGACGTTGCAAATGCGAGACCGTTATAGGCCATCCCTGCCGAAAGGTAGTGACAGGAAGTAATAGGAAAATGATCAAGAGGGTCATATCAGATGAAAAATGTACAACACAGAGTTCTATTATCTTATTATAGAGGTGATGATATTGCAAATAACACTTGTATTACTAAATTTCCTAGCCTTGGTAGTAGTTGTAACAATATTTAAATCAAATAAAAAACGAAAAATTTTGATATTAGCAGTAATAGCATTGGTAGTTTTTTCTCACCAGTTTGTTTTAGTGCAAAAAACGACTGCACGACTAACTGCAACAGCTTATGTAACTGCCAACTATTATCATAAAGGCTTGAAATTTGAACAGTTAGAGTGGTTAGGTCCATATGGAGCATATGGTGTTCGCTTCAAAGATGAAAACGGAGATATTATGGGAGTTCAGGTTATTTCAAAGAAAGTGCCTATCGTTGTAATTTATGATTCTCTTGACCAAGGCCCATAAAGTTGATGTTAGGTATGATACTGCACTTTCTCTTTTCTATACGTCATAAAGAGCAATAAATAAGTAGAAGTAGAAATTATTCAGTTAACGGGACAGCATATAACAGAGGCTTAGCGAACGTCGGCAAGTGGGTTTTCTAGGGAAAGTCCGACATCGCTAAGCCCCAGGACGTTATAGGAAATGATGATATCGGGGCTGTTTTTTGGGGGGGTCTTGTTTAATAAAAAAGAAGTGTTTTCAAGATAGACAATAGATTATACAAATTATTTATGACGTATATGCAGAACAATGTAAAGTAATGAATGTGTATATTTTTCAGGAGGGTAATAGGATGGATAGAAAAATAAAATGGTTAATTGTTGTAACAATTGGCTCTATTTTTGCTTTAGGTTTGATTTTCATATTAAAAGAAAGACATCTAGATCGGGGCAGGACGTTGGGGATTAATGGTTTGCCTGATACTACTGAACATTAGATGGAAAATATGAAATAAGCTCAATAATGCAAGAAATAAAAAAGCAAATAGCAAATGATAAAAAGTCTAAATACTATTACTGCATAGGGAATAGCAAAACTAATTTATGAGGACGGTGATATAGTGAAGTTTGTATTATTTACACTATTGATACTGAGTACTTTTCTACCAGTTTTGATTTTTTATATACTTGATAGAGTGTTTAATTTAAAAATAGGATTGGTAAGGTTATTTAAGACAACTAAAATTTACAAGACTACAATATTGCTTATTTCACTGTCAGGCTATTTATTGTCTTTAGTGGTTCTTTATCTTGTTGAGAAGACACATCTATTTTTTATGGGGTTTTCAATAATTTTTTTGTATCATTACCTAATTCATATTCCAGATACAGCTTTGAATTTAAATAAAACCGATAAAAAGACAAATGATAAATAATTCGTGTTTTCTATTCTATATGTCATAAAAAACAATGGTTTAGTGAGGGTATAAAATTTAGAATCGACGGGACAGCACATAACATAGGGTTAGCAACATTTTGGCTTCGGAAATTAATTATGTGCCAGAACGTCGCTAAGCCCCAAAACGTTATAGGAAATGATGATATCGGGGCTGTTTTTTTAGGGTCTTGTTTAATAAAAAAGAAGTATTTTGAAGATAGATAATAGATTCTATAAATTTATTTGTAGCAAACTTGATAAACAAGACGTCATAAAGTTAGAGTTTGTCATCCTGAGCAAAGCGAAGGATCTTATGTAGTAAAGAATCTTCTAAGGAGGATGCATGGATGTATTATGTTTACATATTGACAAATAGGTCAAACAAGGTACTTTATACTGGCATAACTAATAACCTTGAACGTCGTTTGTATGAACATAAAAACAAATTAATTAAAGGGTTTACAGAGAAATATAATGTTAATAAATTAGTATATTTTGGTAGCACAGATGATGTAGAAGCTGCACTTGTAAGAGAAAAGCAGATTAAGGGTTGGACAAGGTGTAAGAAAATTAACTTGATAGAAAGTATTAACCCAGAATGGAAAGATCTATCTCAGGGTTTTAATTATTAGATCCTTCGCTAAGCTCAGGATGACAACCCACAAAATCAACATTCTTAATGAAGTATCTGTCATTCTGAACGTAGTGAAGAATCTATCTTTTATGACTTGTTATTACGCATCATATGGATTGTGTGAAGCAAAGATAGTACAATAGTTTTTACATATTTGTAGATTATGCAAAGTGAAAAAAATATATTTATGGAGGAAAATTTTATGAAGAAAATTGTATTTTATATACCAGCAATTTTATTTACAATTATTTTTGGATGGTTGGCAATCTCTTTTGGAATTTGTCCAATTTCACCAATTGTACTTATTTGGATTACTTTATTTTTGGCAAGTGGTTTTCTATTAAATAAAGATAAGTTTTGGGGAGGAATTTTGGGTATGTTGCCAGGAATTTATTTTATTTATGCAAGTACAAAGTATACAGGACAAGTGATTAGTGAAAGGCCAATAGGAATTGTGGTTTTGATTTTTTACATGATTTGCAGTGGCTATGTTTTCTCTAAAAAAGGGAGGATAACTGCATGAAGGCAAAATTAACATTAGTTACACCTAGTACAGTAGTAATATTGATTGTTGTAATATTAATTTTAAGTTACAATCTATACAATTTAAATACAACCGTTGAAGCAATGAAAAGTAATGAAGTTATAGAAAATCATTTAGAAGAAAAAATTACTGATATTGAAAATAGGGTCAATAACTTAGAGATTGAGATGCCTAATCAAAACTTAGATCAATTTATAAGATCAACTATTTTAGAGTTAAATAGAATGGAAGACCTATTAAATAAAGTTGATGGACTTGAAACAGTATTTGGTGTTATAACTGGTTTAGATAAATCAAGTCAAATAATTTTGGATGTAGAGTTAGCAGATACCCAAGAAAATATCCAAATAAAATTAGCTGAGAATTGTACTGCTTATGTGGCAGGTCAATTTACTAGGGTACCTATAGATACTGAAGAGTTTATAAAAATGGTAGAACAAGATTTGAAGAAAGACTTTCAACAGGGGTTTACATTTAAAATAGAAAATGGGAAAGCTGTACAAATATATCAGAGTTGGGGAGATTTAAACTGATGTAGAAATAAGAATATATCTATATCATAAAGTCACAGGAAACTTTAAACTACAATACTTATCTGCTTTGCTTTGAGGACAGAGTCCACCGCTTAACAATATGTTTGCACAAGGATGCTGGTGGCACGTGTTTAGGGAAAGGTTAGTCCACCACATCCTTCACCGCCACTGAGTTCCACCCAGACTGCCTATCTTTTGGGTTCGGTTCAGTGACGTCGTAAACACCGGTACGTTAGGCGCAAGCAAAAACATCTGTATTTAGTATTTTGAAAATTGAATGAATTGAGGAGATGGGAAAAGGATGGTTAACGAGAAATTACTAAATGATTTACTTAATAAAATGGTTAATAACAAAAGGATTTTTAGTGCTGTTTTGTGCGTGGAGAATAGCGACAAGAGTTTCTCTTGGACCGGAACAGCGGGTAATATGGAAAAGGACAGCAGATTTTTTATTGCAAGTGTTACTAAACTTTATGTAACCGCTGTAGTGATGTGCTTGATTGAGGAAAAACGCATGGCACTTACAGATAAAATATCAAAATACCTACCTGATCACTATTGTGAAGGCCTTCATGTCTTAAAGGGTGTGGATTATTCTGATAAGCTTACTATTTATCATTTAATTTCCAATACATCGGGTTTACCCGACTATTTTTTTCATAAGCAAGATAATGGGAGAACTGTTGCGGATGCACTAATGGAGGGGAATGATGAGCCTTGGCCTTTGGATAAAACAATTGACCTAATCAAGAACCTTACCCCTAATTTTAAGCCAGGAGCTAAGGGCAAAGCCGCCTATTCTGATTCCAATTATCAGCTCCTAGGAAAGATCATCGAGAACGTCACAGGGAAACCTATTGGGGAAGTGTTTCATGACTATATATTTTCTCAATTGAATTTATCTCACACCTATGTTTACAATGATCTCAACGACAATACTCCAGTAGCTTTCTACTACAACTCAGATGAACTATGGCTTCCTCATTATATGACATCCGCGGGAGTGGAAGGCGGAATTGTTTCCACCGCTGAGGAGTTAATGCTATTTTTAAAAAAGTTTTTTAATGGCTATTTCTTTCCTAAGGAGAGAATCAATGAGTTAAAACAGTGGAATTTACTTTTGCCACCTCCGGGCCTCTTTTACTTTGGAATAGGATTAGAAAAGTTATGGACACCAAGAATAGTGTCACCTTTTAAACCAATTAAAGAAATAGTAGGCTTTTGGGGACAAACAGGCTCCTTTGCTTTTTACAACTTAGACACTGACTTATACTTCTGTGGTACCACTAACCAGATAAACGGAGCAGGGCACAGGTTAGTTGGTAGTGCTATAGCAAAAATAATCAAATCTGTATTGTGAGTATCTATTTAAAATTGCCAGTGCCTAACAGAAGCTTATCAGACATTGGTAAGAGAGGATTAAGGGAGAGTCCAACGTCGCTAAGCCTGGAAACGTTAGTAGACATGACAATATCAGGGGAGTTCTCTAGGGGTCTGTTGATGAGAGCAGGATATTGGATAACAGTAGAAAAATATGCAGTAAATATTATTATATAACAGGAGGTTACGTATGAAAAAAGTATTATTCGGAGGAATGCTTTTTATTGGAGGGTCAATCATGTATTCTGTTGGTGTATTAGGTTTTGCAGATGTAGCTGTACAAGCAGGGTATATGCAAGTACCACAATACGCTGGTTTGTTATCTATAGTTATTGGTATTGTCTTGGGGGTTTTTGGATTAAAAGAGGATTAGCTAGATCAATAGGTATAATCTACGGTTGTAATTAATACGCATTATTTTTTTCAATGTGCCTAGGAAAACTAGATAGGTTGTGTGAAGAAAATATTTTATAGACTATATCACATCTGATGAATTATGTGGAACTATATAGACTATTTAAAACATAATTTTAAACTTGTTGGCTTAATGGAAAGAAAAGTGCTTAAAAAATTGTAGTTGAGGAGTGATTTTTTGAAAAAACCTTTGTTTATTATATTAATGGTTTTTATACTGTTATTTGGATTTATTACACTTAGATTCGGTAGTGCTCTACGACAAGAGGGGAACCCTATTCCAATTTTAACTTCAATTATTAAACTTGAGTTAACAAACAGTGATTACCAGCAGTTTTCAGAAACAAATAATGGATATAGATATGTGTCAAAAACTACAAGAAATTCTTCCTCAGGCTATGATTCAATTAAAGAATTCATGAAGGAAAAGGGATGGCGTTTTAAGGAACAAGCGGGTGCAGGCTTTGTATTTGAGGGCGATGAAGAGACTGTTGTTATTGAGACGAGGTTATATTCAAAACACTATTTTCTGTGGTATGTTCCAAAAAAGGTGCTTAACTAAATAATGATAGTTGTTGCATAGTATCCTTTTAAGACGAATCAGATATATTATTAGTAGAAACCTGACATGTGGTGCCTCTATGGACATGATTTGAGGGAATAGAGAAGGTTCTGTTTCTCCATGTAAAGCCATAGTTTTATGTGGTTGTAATATACAACATGTGAATGGCCGCACTAGCCGCCAAAAGTTGTATACTTTTTAAAAGCGTAAAAAATGAAATATAGACTTTTAAATGAAAGCAATTAGAATCAAAAAAACTAGCAATTAAATTATAAATAGGAGGTTGTAAAATGGAATTTGTAGGGCTCTTAGCTCCAGTTGCGTTTGTTTTTGCTTTATCAGCTATCTCACAAGTAAATTCCCTTAAAAAAGAGATAGAGCAGTTAAAAGAAGAAATAAGTAAATTAAATTAACAATTATAATGTCTAATTTAAAGCATTAAGGAGGTTTTTGTATGCATGATAGTAATTCAGCTCAGCTTCAACCAGTAAGTGAGCAAAGTAGAGTTAAAGAAATTGATATTATTAGAGGTTTTGCATTATTTGGAGTTCTATTAGTAAATGTAGTGTTCTTTAGTTATGTTACAATTGACTCCCTTACCTCAGGGATTCATGTTTTAAGCTATCCTCTTAATTTAAGCAACTCTACTGATAGGATTTTGGCTATATTTATTAAATTGTTTGCTGAAGGTAAGTTCTATACTATTTTTTCAATTTTATTTGGCTTAGGATTTTATATTTTTATAAAAAAGGTTGAAGAAAAAGGTTTTTCTCCGAAATCATTATTTAGAAGAAGACTTTTGCTGCTTATGCTATTTGGCGTTTTGAATTTATTTTTAGTTTGGTTTGGGGATATACTTCATGTTTACGCTTTAATTGGATTCATATTATTGGCTTTTAGAAATAAATCTATAAAAAGCCTCAAGCGTTGGATTGTAATATTATTAATAATATCTACATTGTTAATGACGATATCGACCCCATCTCCCTTAGCACTCAGGTCTCACTTTGGAGATGTAGATTACTTTTCTTATAGTGAAAGGGTTGAAAGGTCCTTTGATATATATGAAAATGGGTCTTATTTTGAAATTATTAGATTTAGAATAACGAATGATCTACCATTTGTATTAATCTCTTTATTATTTACAATTCCTAAAATCTTAGGGATGTTTTTAATAGGCTTACTGCTTGCTAAATTAAAGATATTTCATGATATTAAGGGTAATCTACATTTAATTAAAAAAATGTGGAAAACAACAGGAGCTTTAAGTGTATTATCCACACTAATTTGTATAATAATGGGTTATATTTTTCTACCAAGTTTGGTGGTGGCTTCTTTATTCTTTGGATTGTTTTTTGAGTTGGGCACTGTATTTTTATCACTATTTTACATCACATCATTACTATTATTACTTAGAAAAGATACTTTTATAAAAATATTAGCCCCACTTCAATGGGTAGGTAGAATGGCCCTCACAAACTATTTGGTGCAATGTATTTTATGCTCCTTTGTGTTTTATGGTCAAGGTTTGGGGCTTATAACCAATATGGGTATTCTAGCAGGAGTTTTATTTACAGTGGTCATATTTAGTTTACAGGTTATATTTAGTAAAGTTTGGTTTGATTATTATAAGTTTGGTCCATTAGAGTGGGTCTGGAGGAAATATACTTATAGTAAAGTGTAGGGGAATATAACTTATAAAAGGAGAAAACAACACATGATTAACAATAAAGATAAGGAATTTCCTATATTACAAACTGAAAGATTAATTTTACGGGAATTGACAGAAGAGGATGCAAGCACCGCCAAGGGAATATTCCTATGGGGTCCAATTCAAAAGCTTCGACAGTGGGGAGACGTTAATATGTGAATGTTGGGGTAGAGCGTGAGGATTAATTGGTTTGCCTAATGCCATTAAATATCAGATGAACAATATGAACAAGGAAGGTTATGTTTTGTTTTAAATGAGGAGGGGCATGTATGAGTAGTACAATTGTGATTTATCAGTCTAAGTATGGAGCAACAAAAAAATATGCAGAATGGCTAGTGGAAGAACTATCATGCGATTTGATTGAAACAAAAAAAGCTACAATTCAGCAGATAGAGAAATATGATACAGTTATATTAGGTGGTGGCATATATGCTACAGGAATTGCAGGTATTTCTTTTCTTAAAAAACATCAAGAAAGATTAAAAGGCAAGAAGATTATAGTATTTGCAGTAGGAGCATCCCCATACGATAAAAAAGCAATGGCTGTATTAAAAGAGCGTAATTTTAAAACTGGTCTTGCACATATTCCTTGTTTTTATTGCAGAGGTGCATGGAATGAAGAAATTATGTCTTGGAAAGATCGGACATTATGTAATATGTTAAAAAAAGTTGTTGAGAAAAAAGATCCAGCCACCTACGAACCATGGGAAGCAGCTTTAATGGAAGCAATTGGATCAAAGTGTGATTGGACAAAAAAAGAAAATCTTAAACCTATTATTGAGTTTATACAAGCAAAATAAATAGAGTCCTAGTAAAACCAAATAAAATACACGCTTTCTAAAGAGAGAAGGTTAGCAATGACAGTGGAACGTAATAGAATCATTACTTAATATTAACTTTGTTGGTTATTACTCTAGGATTGTGTTCGAGATTAGACTTTTTACCAAAATGGATTCATCTTTATTTAGAGGATGTTCTTTGGGCAATGATGATTTTCCTTATTATTGGAATGTTGTTTAGTAGAAAAAATACATATTGGGTGGCAGCATCTGCCATTTTAGTTACATTTTCAATTGAGATTAGTCAATTATATCAGGCAGCATGGATAAATGAAATAAGACATACAAAGATTGATGGATTAATTTTGGGTTTTGGTAATCGCCAAAACATTAGTAAAAATTCCTAAGTAGATTTCGAGACAAATAATAGGGTGGGGAAATGCTTGAGATGAAGCCCTTAAAACGAAAGATTTTTATCATTTGAAAATAACACAATATAAAAAATAGACAAATTTTTATAAAAAATATTGACAAATTGCTTTTTACACTATAAACTATTATTCAGTATGAATAAAACAAATATTTTGATAAGGCGAAGACGGAGAGAAAAATACATTGTTTTCTATCTACAGAGAGCTGAAGTTTGATGAGATTCAGCGTTAGAATATGTATACAATAATCACTCCCGAGCAGCTGATTTGAAAGATTTTTCGAGTAAATGATGCCGGAGCCACCGATATATGGCTAGAATTCAAGCAAAGGTAGTTTATAAATCCTTTACTTTGATTTGAAAATGAGACAGTTGTATTAACTGTGAAATAAGGTGGTACCATGAAAATAATCCTTCATCCTTATAAATATTACACATATTTGTAGGTATGGGGGATTTTTATATACAATTTTATAAAGGAGGTTAAGAAAATAATTTTAAATTTAGGCATAGAAGGTATGCAAGTGCCCATTGGAATATTTAAATTATTCATAACAATTAAAAGACTTTAAATATGACGACAAAAGGAGATGTATTATGAAAAGAGATAATTTTGGTTCAAAATTAGGCGTATTAGCAGCAGCAGCAGGCTCGGCCATAGGCTTAGGAAACATATGGAAATTTCCTTATGTTGCAGGTCAAAATGGAGGAGCGGCATTTATATTAGTATATTTACTTTGTGTAGCTATAGTAGGGATACCTGTAATGGTTTCAGAATTTGCTTTAGGAAGAAAAACCCAAGCAAATGCAGCAGGGGTCTTTAAAAAGTTAAAACCAAATAGTAAATGGAGTATCACAGGATATTTAGGAATATTTACTGCCTTTATTATATTGTCTTATTATGCAGTTATTGCTGGATGGATATTTGCCTATATAGCTAGATCAGCTACAGGCAAATTAGCCAACATTGCACCTGACCAAATAGGTGTATATTTTGAAAGTATTATAGGAAGCAACATTGAACCAGTGTTTTGGAGTTTATTTGTTATTGTGTTGACAGGATTTATAGTAATGTCTGGAATCAAAGAGGGTATAGAAAAATATAGTAAAATTCTTATGCCTATATTACTAGGTATTCTTGTAGTGTTAATGTTTAGATCATTAACATTAGAAGGTGCTTCAAAGGGATTGGAATTTTTATTTAAACCGGATTTTTCTCAATTGACTACTAAGGGAGTATTAGAAGCCCTTGGACATTCATTTTTCTCCCTTAGTCTTGGTATGGCAATTATAATTACTTATGGAAGTTATGTAAAAAAGGATGAAAATATTGCTTCTCTATCCCTACAGGTAATTCTTGTAGATACGTTGATTGCAATTATGGCAGGTATTGTTATATTCCCAGCTGTATTTGCATATGGCTTTGAACCCCAAGCAGGACCTACACTTATATTTATAACATTGCCTGCTGTATTTCAGGAAATGCCATTTGGAGCTTTATTTGAGACCCTATTCTTTATGTTGATTGGAATTGCAGCTATTACTTCAACTATATCCCTATTAGAGGTTTCAGTTGCTTTTGTTACAGAGGAATTTAAGCTTAGCAGAAAAAAAACCACTGTCATTCTTTCAAGTATACTTTTTCTATTATCAATACCAAGTGCTCTATCATTTGGTGCACTTAGTGGCGTAACGGTATTTGGCAAAACATTTTTTGATTTATTTGATTTCATTACCTCCAACATATTCTTGCCATTAGGTGGATTGTTAGTATGCTTATTTGCTGCTTGGGTGTGGGGAGCAAAGAATGTTGCTAAAGAAGTAACCAGCAATGGTATATTTGAATTTAAATGGGAAAAGTTATATTCCTTTACCCTTAAATATATAGCACCTATTGCTATTCTACTGATTTTTCTTTACTCAATAGGTATCGTTAAATTAAATTAATAATTTTCATGATACCTTATAATGAAGCAAAAATATCAAATAGTTTTAGAAAACTCAAAAATTAAAGAATCAGGTGGAGAGTTGACTCCACCTGATTCTATTTACATAAATAATTCAGTTATCAAAAGATATTATTATAGTGTTGACTCTATTAAAAAATATCAAGATCCTTTGCTGAAATCACTTCACCATCAAATTTTTGTTTGATTTCCATAATCATTTCCTGCTCTCTTTCTGCGATGGACAACATCTCTCCAGATTCATTTTCTCCTACCATAAATAACTGATGATACAGTACTAATAGTTCTGGATTAACCTGAGATGCTATTTCACCTAATTCAACACTTGATGTGTGGACTGTTGTGTGGTAGTTATACCATTTTGGCGTTCTACTATTGATGCCAGTAGCTGAATAAACCTCATGAACAAGAATATTACATCCCTTTGCATGTTTTATTAAATTCTCACAGGGAGTTGTATCCCCGGAAACAACTACGACTTTATCTGGAGTAATGAACTTATAGCCATAGGCTTCAAATGGGGGATGGTTCACCCTAAAAGCTTCTACTATTACCTTTTCATCTGAATAGATAATCCCTTCAAAGACTTCTTCTACATCAACTTTAATCCCAGTTTCATTAGCTTTTTCTCCACCGTATCTACGTGCATCGATGTCTACTTTATAGGCTTCCAAAAGATGATTTGTCATTTGTTTAATACCTTTAGGACCAAATACCTTTAAAGGCTCTTCTCTTTCAAGTACCCAAGGTGTTAAAATCAAATCACTATATCCAGCTGTATGATCTGAATGAAGATGAGTTAAGAAAGCTCTTTTAAGATTTTTTGCTTCTAGGGCTTTAATACCTTTTCTATTAGCCTTCTCAGCTTGTCTTACTACACCAGGTCCAAAATCAACAAGATAAGAGTTTTCACCTACAACTATTGCAACACAAGGTCCTGATCTTTCTGGTACTGGGTTAGGTGTTCCAGTTCCTAATAGTACTACTTTTGTTTGGTTTTCCATTTCAAATTCCTCCTATAGCTATCATTATTTTTCATTATAAAAATTAACTTATTAATTAGTTTGAAGTTGACCTTTGCTATCTTCCTCATCAAGAGATACCATACTAATTCCTGCAAATCCATAGAATAGAATGATTACAATAATAGCAAAAGGAAAAAACAGGTAAGGAATAAATTCAATAGGTTCCACCCCCAGTATATTTTTAGCAAATATGCAGGGAACACTCCAAGGAACAAGATTTATACAAATTGTTCCGATGGATTGAGCAGTTCTAGCTAAATTTTTTGGATGTAGATTTCTTTTTTTGTATTCCTTTGTAAACATTCTGGCTGGCAAAACGATAGCAAGTAATTGAGCCCCAGTAGCAAAACCCACCGCCAAACCACTTAAAACTGTTACTAATATTAATTCTCCATTTGTTTTTACCTTTTTCATGATAAAGTCAAGAATAGAATCTAAGGCTCCGATTTTTTCTAATATTCCCCCTAAAGATGTTGCGATAGTAAGAAGTATGACAACCTCACCCATAGAAGTTATCCCACCTCTAGTCAATAAATTGTCAACTATGCTTACTTCTGTTTGACTCTTAAAACCAGATGTCACGCTTTTAAGTACAGTAGCAATATCTGCTCCTTGAAAAACTATGGCTGCCAAACCACCTAACAAAGCAATGATTACAAGGGAAGGTATTGCTGGATATTGTTTTATAGATAAAAATATAGTAATAATAGGTATTAAAAGTAACAAAGGAGTAATGGTAAATGATGATTGAAGTCCACTTAAAATGGTTTCAATGGTTCCTAAATCCATTACAGCTTGGGATGCAAATTTTAACCCTACAAAATAATATCCAACAACGGCTATAACAAAAGCCGGTATTCCTGTGAACATCAAATACTTAATAACATCAAATAATTGACAACCAGCCATTGCTGAAGATAAGTTGGTTGTATCGGAAAGGGGTGATATACTATCTCCAAAGTAAGCTCCTGAAATAATGGCACCAGCTAGTAATGGTGCAGGGAAACCCATCCCTAAACCTGTAACCATCAAGGATAAACCAATTGTTGCTATGGATGTAAAGGATGTTCCTGTGGCAGTAGCAATCATGGCAGTTACAATGGCTACTGCTGGAATAAAAATTTGAGGACTAATCATTTTTAAACTATAGTATATAAGGGTTGGTATCACTCCTCCTGCAATCCAAGATCCAATAATAGCTCCTACAACAAGCATAATAAACAACGCTGGCAAAGCTCTTGAGACACCTTGAACCAAACTAGATTGAAGTTCTTCCCACCCATAGCCCATATACATACCTAGTATAACTGCTACAGTTATACTTCCTATGATGGGGGTGACCATACCTACCTTCCATTTCATTACCGACATTAACCCCAAGAACATTACAGTGATAATGGGTAAAAATGCTTGCCAAACCTTTATTGCCTTCTTTTCTTTCATCTTCATCTCCTCAACCTTCTTTTATTTTTAAAATTTATTTAATAAAAACAAAAAACCACGCAGAATGTGTATCTACCTGGTTTAAAAGCTTCTTATTAAAAATAAAACCACGTAGCGACAGTCTACGTGGTTTTGTGCATTACTAATATTACCATCATAGACGCAAACCGTATATTAAAATACTTGGCTGGTTTGCATCTATGATTTTTTTCATTTCAGCAAACCCTATCTATAATAGTAATAATAATTTGTATTTGTATTTGTTTTATCGATTATGATTATCATAACAAGGTCCCCCTAGTAAATGTTATTTTGTATTTTATCATAGCCATTAAAGAAATACAAGTTACTTTTATCTAAAAAAATTAAATTTTTCCTAAATTACCTAAATAGATGGGCTTGAGGTTTTGAAAAAGAATTAAACAAAACAATAATTAACTAATTAGTTATGCTGATGTTCAGAAATGTCATTATGGTTGAAGTTTTCCTCGTAGTCCTTAGTGGTATTGACTACAAAGGAGAACAGTCCTAACAAAGCTATTAAGTTAGGAATAACCATTAAACCATTGAAGGTATCAGCCAGTTCCCATACGATTTCCACCCGCATTGCAGTACCCATAATAATAAATAATAGTACTAGAATTCTATAAAATTTAATTCCTTTTTTACCAAAAAGAAATTTAATATTTGATTCTCCAAAGTAATACCAACCTATAATAGTAGACAAGGCAAAGAAGAATAAACATATGGCTACAAAGGTACTTCCAAATCCACCAAAGCCCCTAATAAAGCCTTCTTGAGTTAATTGTGCCCCTATAAGACCTGAGGAAAAGGCACCTGTTGTCAAAATAACTAGAGCAGTTAATGTACATACAATTCCTGTATCAATCACTACACCCATGATAGCAACTAATCCCTGTTGAGCCGGATGCTTAACCTTTGCTACAGCATGGGCATGGGGAGTAGAACCCATCCCCGCCTCGTTGGAGAAAAGACCCCTAGCGATACCATAACGGAAGGCTTCCTTTACAGAGGCACCAATGATTCCACCAGTGGCAGCCATAGGATTGAAGGCACCATAAATAATCATTTTAAAGGCAGGTAAAATTTGATTGTAATTAATGAAAACAATTACCAAGCTACCTAAAACATATAATCCCGCCATTATAGGTACAATCTTTTCTGTAAAGGAGGCAATTCTACTAATTCCTCCAATGACAATTAGACCTACTAAACCTGCTACAACAATCCCAGTAACTACTTTAGGAATATTAAAAGCAACATGGACTGCTTCAGAAATAGAGTTGGATTGAACCATATTCCCCATAAATCCTAAGGCTAATACAATAGCAACAGCAAAAAATCCTGCTAGAAATTTACTTCCTAGTCCCTTTTTAATATAGTAGGCTGGACCACCTGTTATTTCTCCATCCACCCTTTCTGTATGCAATTGAGCTAGTACTGCTTCTGCAAAGATAGTTCCCATTCCTAAGAAGCCACTTATCCACATCCAGAAAATAGCACCGGGTCCTCCTGCAGCAATGGCTGTGGCAACCCCTGCTAGGTTTCCAGTACCCACTTGGGCGGCGATGGCTGTGGTTAGGGCTTGGAATGAGGACATTCCATCTTCATCTGCTTTATCTATTTTCTTAAAGATGCCTCCGAAGGTTTCCCTCCAGATATACTTAAATTTTCTAATTTGTATAAAACGTAGCTTAAGGGTAAATAGAAGACCTGTACCCAATAAGAAGAACAACATAATAGGACCCCATAAAATACTGTTGATTTTAGATATGATTGTTATTAAGTTCATGTGATAACCTCCGTAATAATTATTTTGTCTGATAATCTCAAATAAATTTCAAATATAATGTAGCATTGTAGTCATACTAATAGATCCTTTGATTCCTCACCTCTCCCCTTAAGAATAATAGATATTTGGAGACATTCAAAAAAAGAAAAGAGACTAAAGAATAAACTTAGTCTCTGGAAATCAAGATTTTTCAAGTAGCAAAATTAGCCTGTTAACAAAAAAACGTCAACAGCAATAGTATTATGACTACATGATAAATCCCCTGTCCTTTTACCTGAGAGTTTCACCTGAAAATCAGGCTTTCCCCTTCGGTGCTCGTTTGAGTCTCTCCAGAGGTTCGTCCAATAACGGTCTATATAAAATCCTATATATTCCATTATCTTCATCCGATATTTATAAAATTGTGTTTTATGAATAATCATAATTTTAACATGAATCCCTATTAGAAATCAAGCTTAACTTTAAAAGGGATTTAAACTATAACCTATAATGTGGAAAGTACATAATAGTGAAATTATTTGAACAAAATATATAGTAAAGTAAATAATAAAACTTAGATTGGGGATGTTTATGTATAGAAAAATTATTCTAATATTAATGCTGGCAATAATGATTACAATGTCAAGCTGTGGACAACGAAGAAATGTTCCCCCTGATGGGGAACCCCCTCAAGGACAGCAACCAGGTTCCTCAGCAGAGGAACCCAAGGAGGACAAACTAGCCAAATCCGACAGGGAAGCTGTGGAGGAGAATATAAATGGTTTCAACATTGAAGATGACTTGAGGATTACCCAAATCACACAGGGTAAGGAAGAAAACAGAGTATCTTACCTTAGTCAGCAACAGAAAATGAAGCTATTAAACAATATCGGCTCCAAAAACATGAATACTGTATTAGAGGAATATAACACTATTCTTCCTGAAGGAATCAATGATGCAGTACAGTATTTTGAGTATGATATGGCCTTTGACTATTTTCTTATAACAGCAGAGGAGGGTGCTAAAATCCGAGAAAATCCAATTCCAGATGCCACTGTTGTTACTCAGGTGGCGAACCTGGATAAGGTGTCATTACTCCAGAGGGTTGAAGGTGAGGCGTTGGAGGATTCCGCCATATGGTATAGGGTAGCACTTAAAGATAATAATGAAATAAAAGAGGGTTATCTCCATGCAACAGTAGGTACCCCTAGGAATTTTCGTTTTGAAAGGATGCAGGATGCTGTAAATCAACTAAGGCAACAATTGGCCGATGGGGAGTTACACTTTATCAGTAACTATAAATTTCAAAATGGTGCACCTCCTCAAAAGGGGGATGTGGCAGTAGATGAGTATGGCTATCGGTTTTACCACAGTGCCCCTGCATATGAAGAGGCAGATACAAATAGTAATTTTCGATATATACCCGATGGTATATTGGTACGGATATTAGATGAAACCGATGATTTTTATCATGTCAACGTTCCGACTTTTGAGGGAGATTTTTACGTACCTAAGCAGTACATTGATCCAAATGTCACATTAAGTCAGTTAAACCATGTGGTTGTAGTAGACAGAAATCACCAAAACCAAGCTTCCTTTGAGCTTGATGAAAACGGTCTTAACCTCGTCTCCTATACCCTGGCTACTACTGGTATTGCAGGAGATTTCTCCTTTGAGACTACTTTAGGGAGCTACAAGGCTATTCAAAAAAGAGAACGCTTTGAATACTTGAAAAGTGGTACACAGGATATTACAGGTTATGCACCCTTTGCTATACGATTTACAGGGGGAGCCTACATCCACGGGGTTCCAGTGGCATATGAGGAAGAGGATGGAGAGAAGGTTGATCCTGGGACGATAGAATATCTACACACCATCGGTACATTCCCTCGCTCCAATATGTGTGTTCGGAATTTCACCAGTCATGCAGAATTCCTTTATAACTGGATAGATAATGAAAGCGGTGCTGTTATAGTGATAGAATGATGATAATAGGGATGAAGCTGTAAGTAAAAATCATTTTGCGTGTAAATATCAATACACTATCAAAGCAAGGGCTTAAACAGCACATGAAGTAATATGAGATTTGATTTAATGATAGGAAAGACTCCTTTTGAATTAAGTTTCCTCTTAATTTGTAAAGAGAACCCCTAAATATATAGGTTTTAAGTACTAGACAACAAAAGAAGAGTACTATAAAATATAGCTAGAAAGTTAGTTATATATCCTTGATTTTGTTTCTTATGAATAATATTTAAAATAAGAATGAAGTACGATATTTTATGATTTATCTATAGATTTTGGGGGACTATTATGAGTACATTATTAGAAAAGCTGGAAAAAGATCAGCGAAAGCTATCTATCATAAGCTTTTCTTTATTTGCAGGATGGTTATTGTCTCTACCCTTTGAGGGGCAGATTCTCTACAGCCTTATGGAAAATGCAGATAAAGACGGAGCATTACATAATACCATAGCCATGATGACTCACTTTGTAGGCCTGAGTATCACCGGGCTTTTCATCAAAAAACAAGTTGCAGCAAAACTGGCTATGATTACCTCCGCCATAGTATGTCTATTAGGAAGCTTAATTTTCTTTTTACCTGTTTCAATATTATGGTATATATCCCTTGGTGCTATATCATTTTTTGCCGGTATATTTGTAGCCAGTTGGGGTTTCTACTTTAAGGTATATTCCCAAAGTCAGGAACGATTTAAAACAGCGGCAGATGTTTTAATTTTCTCCAACATATTGATGATTTTTATTAATGGAATTGCAGTAAATATTTCAGCATTTATTGGTCTTGTCATAGCTATGCTAATTCTTATGGGTGGGACCCTTCTAACCTTTAGATTAGAAGACTTTTCTGAAGAAATCTCTTGTAGTAAAATAAATTTAGAAAAAACTTCGGAGAAGATACCCAATAGCTTAAGACCTCTAGTGACCTTATGTTTATTTATTTTAGTTATTACAATTAACTCAGGATTGATGTACAGAGTGGTGATTCCTGCCTTTGCTCATCACCAACTGCTGACCAGCTATTACTGGGCAATACCATATATTGTAGCGCTATTCTTCCTTAGAAATGCAAAAGATCAAGTCAACCGAGGTTATATACTATACATTGCCCTTGCCATGATAGGACTTTCCTATGTCTCGTTTATGTGGCTGGATAGGTCCATCACAAGCTATTTTATTATCAACACCCTTATGTTGGCTGCTTTTGGTGTATTTGACTTGTTTTGGTGGAGTATCTTAGGAGAATTTTTTGACTATAGTCAGAACCCTGTACAGGTATTAGGAATTGGTTTATCCATGAATGTACTGGGAATTACTATTGGAGGTATTGTGGGAAACAATTTGATGTATTATGAAGGGCTTTATTATAAAGCTACTCTTGTTGCCTTAACCATTGTTTTTGTCATCATCACACTACTACCTATATTACATATGCAACTTACACGATTTCTCAAAAGTCATGTATTTCTTTTTAAGTTTGCAAACATGAAGGAAAATCAGCAACAGATAGCCATGGCATCCTTTAGAGAAAAAAAGCAACTTACTGATAGGGAAACAGAGATCATAGAGTTGTTACTTAAGGGATACACCTATAAGGGTATAGCAGAAAATCTTTGTATAAGTGAAAACACAATGAAATATCATGTGAAAAATATATATCAAAAACTAAGTATTAACAGTAAAATGGAATTGATTAAAATTTTTTCTGAAGAAGAAAAGACATTCGCTTAAATGCCTGAAGGTGCAAGCCTTTGGGCTTTTGATTTTTTGAAGATAATAGACACCTACCCTTTTTGGGTAGGATCTTTTTTTATAAAAACTACCCCTTTTGTGTGATTTTAAATCTATGTTATAGAGCTATAATAGTGAGGAAATCTAAAATTATATTTGTTATAAGAGGGGGGGTAAAAATTATGAAGGAATTATGAAACACTAAAATTTTGTTATACATCCTTTTAAAAAATTCCTAATGATAAATAACAGTCCTAATTTTTTAAAAGGAGAAAAAAGCTATAAAACAAGGTGGTTAGACTATGTACCAAGCCATTATAGGTCTACTGTTTATTAGCATCATTGTAACTACTGGCTGGCTTTTATACTTTTATAACAAAATTCTCAACAAAAGAACAGAGGTAGAGAACAGCTGGAAAAGGATTTATTTACAATTGATTTATTTACAACTAAAAATCAGGGCTGATTTAATACTGGACTATGTAGAGACAATTTCCACTGGTGATAGCCTTGAGAAAGAGATGATTAATGGAATTATGAAGGCACAGCACAACTTTATTAACGCTGTAACAACAGATGAGGTGATGAAATTCTCCCTAGAGATTAGTAGGGCTTTAGAAATACTGTTAGATAAAAGCAACAAATATCGCCAGCATAAAGCTGATGAAGACTTTATCCAACAGTATAATCAACTGAAGGACCTAAATGAAAAGGCACGAGAATACTATAGAGTGTATGAGCATAAGGTACTGAACTACAACACTTATCTAACCGTATTTCCCAATAATATCACCAGTATAATATTAGGAATAAAACCGTTGCCTTGTTTTTCATGGAAGATCCTAGATATACAAAAGGATTCAAGCTATAGAAGTAAAATATAAAATGGGGAGGAAAAAAATGAAACAAAAAATTCAATGGAGAAAAAAAGTAGCCTTCATGGTCAGTTTGATATTGTTGATCACTATGGTACCGATTTTGACCTTTGGGGAAGCCAATGATATAGGAGGTCATTGGGCCGGTGGTGTCATTGCTAAATGGATAGAGAAAGGCTTAGCTAAGGGCTATCCCGATGGCAGCTTTCGACCCAACAATTCTATAACTCGAGCAGAGTTTATTGCATTAACCAACAAAGTCTTTGGTTTTACTGAAGAGGCCATCATATCCTTCAAGGATGTAAAGGAAGAAAATTGGTTTGCTCCAGCCATAAAGCAGGCCATTGCTGCTGGGTACATTAGTGGATATCCTGACGGCACTATAAGGCCGCACAATCCAATAAGCCGTCAAGAAGTAGCCATCATCATTGGTAAGGTTAAAAATCTAGAGGAAAGGCAACATGCAGCCAATATATTCAGTGATTCACAAAAAATTTCAAGCTGGAGTAAAGGCTTTGTAGGGGCGGTACTAGAAAAAGGATTTATAGGGGGTTATCCAGATGGAAGCTTCAAACCAACTACATCTATAACCCGGGCTGAGGCTTTGGTAGTATTGAACAATGTAATGATAGTTGGAGAAGAGACCATTGAAGAATTTATAGGTGTTTTTGACAAAGTAGGTATTTATGGTGATAAAACAATCATTGAGACCTTAGAAGGCGATATTTACATTAAGTCTGAAGACGTTACCTTGCAGAATATGGTCATCAAGGGGGATCTCATTATTGCAGAAGAAGTAGGAGAAGGAGAAGTATATCTCAACAATATTACTGTAGAAGGGGACACCTATATTCGTGGTGGTGGCATTGATAGTATCTACATCAATGACGGCAGCTATAGAAGAATTATCATACAGAAGGCAGGAAAGGGAATTCGAGTTGTAGCCATTGGAGGAAGAATTTCTAACTTAATGGTATATCCAGAAACAGAAGGTAACGAAGTTATTTTCAAGGGGAGTTATGAAGAAATTACCGTCCTAGCAGATGACATCATCCTCATCACTCAAGAAGATACCATCATTAAAAAGCTAACTGTGGGAAAGGAAACCAAGAATGCTACTGTTACTACCTCTAAAGAAACAATCATTGACGAGCTGATAATAGACAGTCCTGCAAATTTTAACAATGAAGGTAGAATCAAAAAAGCCATAGGAACAGCAGTAAAGGGAGCAATCTTTGATGTCAATCAACCAGAGAATTTTATCATCTCTTCTGGAGGTGGCGGGGGAGGATCCAGCACGCCAGTAATAATTGAGGTAAGTGCTATTACTGCTACACCACCAGCAGGTAAAGTAGCTATTGGAACAAAAGTTACTTTAGACACAGCAACTGAAGGTGCAACAATCTATTATACATTGGATGGAAGCATACCAACAACCAGTAGCAATCAATATAGTGACCCTATTACCATAAACTCAACCACAACAATTAAAGCCATTGGCGTTAAGAGTGGCATGAATAATAGTTCAGTTGAAACATTTTCTTATACAGTAGAGGAACCAGCAAAACCAGAGATGACAGTATCCCCAGCACAGGTTACTGTAGATAGTAATTTTAATCAAACCTTTATACTATCAATAGCAAATGATACTGTTACAGAAACTGTTTATTCAGAACATATCTCACTAAGGGAAGTATTTTCAGGATTGACCTTAAGTAACGTTGTTAGAAAGGATAATACTACAGTAACTGTAGCAGTATATGGCAATCTAAAAGGTGCGGGAACAGGAACAATTATCTTAGATGCAGATGCTCTAGTGAATAGTGAAAGTAAATTGACAGTAAATGTGACCGTGGTTGAAGGTACAGTAGTTCCTGTTAATGCTATTACTGTGACAGGAGCAGGAGATGCAACAACAATTACCACAGATGCCGGTACACTGCAGATGAGTGCTGCTGTATCTCCCAATAATGCTACAAACAAGAATGTAATATGGTCAGTAACATTAGGAACGGGTGTAGCAACAATTAACTCAAATGGATTGCTGACAGCAATTGAAAACGGTACAGTTACCGTAGTATCAACAGCTCAGGATGGATCTGGGGCTACAGGAGAGTTAAAAATAACTATTTCAAACCAAACAGACAAAAATGTGTTAGCAACAGAGATTACAGTAGCCGATGTCAATAAAGGAACAGTATCCGTCAGCGTAGATGGTTCAGATATACTAATCACAGAACAGTGGGTAACAGCAACGAATATGAGTGCTTATGAAACAGCCATAGGAACAGCCCAAGGAGTCTATAACGATAACGATGCAACACAAGCAGAGGTAGATGCAGCAGTAACGGCATTACAAGCTGCAACGGTTACATTTAACGGAGCAAAAACAGCTGGAACCCTAAAAGCTACACCAGTAGTAAAAACAGCAGTCACCGCAACAGCAGTTAATGCAGGAGGCACATTAGAAAATTCAACGTTAGCAGGAGCTTTTAAAGATCCAAACACAGATGCAAATGTTCTAGGCTGTTTATCATGGAATAATACAGCCACAGTAGTGAATGAAACAGGAAACTTCGAATGGACCTTTACACCGACCAATACGGCAGACTACAACACCGTAACAGGAAGTGTAGAAGTAGTGGCAATTGCAGACAAGAGCGTGTTGGCAACAGAGATTACAGTAGCCAATGTCAATAAAGGAACAGTATCCGTCAGCGTAGATGGTTCAGATATACTAATCACAGAACAGTGGGTAACAGCAACGAATATGAGTGCTTATGAAACAGCCATAGGAACAGCCCAAGGAGTCTATAACGATAACGATGCAACACAAGCAGAGGTAGATGCAGCAGTAACGGCATTACAAGCTGCAACGGTTACATTTAA
Source organism: Natronincola ferrireducens (assembly GCF_900100845.1). Lineage (NCBI taxonomy): Bacteria > Bacillati > Bacillota > Clostridia > Peptostreptococcales > Natronincolaceae > Natronincola > Natronincola ferrireducens. The sequence continues at coordinate 844,546 of NZ_FNFP01000001.1, forward strand.
CGGAGCAAAAACAGCTGGAACCCTAAAAGCTACACCAGTAGTAAAAACAGCAGTCACCGCAACAGCAGTTAATGCAGGAGGCACATTAGAAAATTCAACGTTAGCAGGAGCTTTTAAAGATCCAAACACAGATGCAAATGTTCTAGGCTCTTTATCATGGAATAATACAGCCACAGTAGTGAATGAAACAGGAAACTTCGAATGGACCTTTACACCGACCAATACGGCAGACTACAACACCGTAACAGGAAGTGTAGAAGTAGTGGCAATTGCAGACAAGAGCGTGTTGGCAACAGAGATTACAGTAGCCAATGTCAATAAAGGAACAGTATCCGTCAGCGTAGATGGTTCAGATATACTAATCACAGAACAGTGGGTAACAGCAACGAATATGAGTGCTTATGAAACAGCCATAGGAACAGCCCAAGGAGTTTATAACGATAACGATGCAACACAAGCAGAGGTAGATGTAGCAGTAACAACCTTGGCAGCAGCCACAAGTACGTTTAACAGTGCAAAAGCTGCAGGAACACTCACTATAGCACCACAAGGACTCTTACTTGATGCAGAAGCAGGTACAGACTTTACAGGTGTTCTTTACACAAGAGATGGAAATATCTACTACAATCAACAGGATAGTGAAGGTATCTGGGGATCAGAAGCGTTGATTGGAGTAGGTGGAGAAGGTAGGCTTGCCATTGATGGATCGGCCAAACCTCATGTAGCGTATGTGACAAAAGCTCCCAGCGGATATGATGCTATTGGCTATAGGAAGTTTGACGGAACTGGATGGACAGTAGAAGAGCTAATCGAGTCGAATGGAAGTGCTAACTGTTCAAAGCCCGATATTGCAGTGGATAGTCAAGGATTTTCCCATATCACTTACACCGATAGAAGAGGTAATAGTGCGAACTATGATGACATAATGTATGCAACAAATGTGAGTGGTAGTTTTGTAAAAACACTTATTGGTGAAGGTTATTATGGAAGCTTTTTTAGTGGGAGTTGGGACTGGAACTATTTTACGAAAGGATCCTACATTACTATTGACAATAATGACCAATATTATATCATGACACATGAGAGACAGGGGAATAGGAATAGTTGGGGCGATACTTACAATAATTACAGAATATGGGTTAATTCTAATAACATCTCGGGCAACAACTCCTCAGACGACCGTGAAATATATAGCATATTAACAAATAATGGTAAGCTTTATGCTCTGTATAGAGCGGGAACCGTTAAAGTTACCGAACTAACAGTATCTGATGGTAGCATCACAAGCGCCAATGATAGAGTTGTCACAGATATTACAACTGCATTTTCACATGATGTATCGGGTAATAATATAGTCATCGGAAGCAAAGACGGCAATAATTTAAGAGTCCACTATAATGAAAATCCAACGACTTATAATCAAATCGAAGTCGCAGGTAATGCCGTATCCATCGTAAACCTTGGTGGAATATTCTATGCTTTCTACACAGACAATGAGGACGATAGCATAAAGAGATTAGAAATAACAGAATAGATAAATAAACTAATCAACTCCCAGCAAACCTTGGGAGCCATGAAGCTCTTAAGGGGCTGGGGGTTGTTTTTTTGTAGTTTCCAACAATGCAAGACAAGCAAGACGAGGGGACGTTTCGGTTGTCTCTGAAGCAAGACGAGGGGACGTTTCGGTTGTCTCTGTAATGTCAATGTGTTATTCTATAATAGGGTGATATTTATGGCAAGACAAGCAAGACAAAAAAGTAGTACAGGTATTTATCATATTATGCTAAGAGGAATAGATGGAAGAAATATTTTCTTAGATGATGAGGATAAAACAGTGTTTATAGAGAAATTATTGAAAGCAAAAGAAAAAGCAAAATTCAAAGTATACGCTTATTGTTTAATGGATAATCATGTACACTTACTTATAGAAGAAAATGAAGAAATAGGAAAAAGTATAAAACGTATAACAGTGGGATATGTTCAATGGCATAATAATAAGTATGGGAGAACAGGACATCTATTTCAAAATAGATATAATAGTGAAGTCATTGAAACGGAAAATTATTTTATAACAGTTCTTAGATATATTCATCAAAATCCTGTAAAAGCTAAGATGGTAAATAAGATGGAGGATTATTTGTGGAGCAGTTACAACCAATATAGTGCGTCTTATCAAAATAAAAGTAACTATATAAGTACTGAAATAGTTAATGAATATTTCACAAAACAGGATACTTTTGAAAAATATATGAATCAAACAAATCAGGATGAATGTTTAGAATACAGACCAGTAAAAAAATACACAGATGAAGAATTAAGAAAAAAAATAATCAAAGAATTTAAATTAAATATAAGTGAAGTAGGAGACTTAACACCACAAGAAAGGGATAGGATGATAAAAACTATATACTGCAACATGAGAGTGAGTATAAGACAGTTAGTCAGGATACTAGGATTAGGGAAAAGTATAATAGAAAAAGCAATAAAAAATGAAACTAGAACAATGAGCAACGAGACAATCGAAACGTCCCCGTGTCATACGGGTCTAATCCATTAACAAGAAAGGTTTGATAATATGATTGAAGAAGTATACGAAAAAATTTATCGAAGTGAAATTCCTCTCCCTCAAAGTCCTCTAAAGGCTTTAAATAGTTATATTATTAAGGGGAAAGAAAAAGCAGTTATTGTAGATACAGGATTTAATCGTGAAGAATGTAAAGAAGCTTTTTATGAAAATCTAATGAGATTAAATGTTGACATCAAAAAAACAGAAGTAGTTATTACCCATCTTCATGCCGATCATTCAGGTCTTGCCCATGAATTGTATCAACAAGGTGCAAAAATTTTTATGAGTAGGGGAGATGGACATGCTACAAAAAGATTAACAGATGAAGAAAACTGGATAGAGATGAAAAAACAGTTAAGGAGCTTTGGCCTGAAGATTGAAGAAGATTTTTTAGATACTCACCCAGGCAAAGTTTATGCTCCTTCAGGGGAATTTGAGTTTACTACCCTTAAAGACGGGGATAAGATATTGGTAGATGAGTATAGCTTTGAAGTAATATCTGTTCCGGGCCATACCCCAGATATGATTAACTTATATGAGCCTAAGCATGGGATTTATTTTTCCGGGGATCATGTTTTAGATCCCATTACCCCTAATATAGGCTTTTGGGGATTTGAATATCCTGTAATACTTAATCAATATTTTAATAGTTTAAAGAAAATTTATGATTTCAACATTCAACTTATGCTTCCCTCCCATAGGACACTGATTAAGGATCATCAAAGGAGAATTGATGAGCTTTTAGCACATCATGAGGATAGACTACAGGAAATTGAAAATATACTAAGTAAAAATGCCACAGAAATGACCGTAGAAGACGTGGCTAGGGAGATGAAGTGGAAAATTAGAGCCAAGGATTGGGATGACTTCCCACCACCACAAAAATCCTTTGCTGCTGGAGAAGCCATGAGTCATTTAGAGTATCTTGTCTATCAGAAAAGAATTACTATGAATAAACACAATGGTCTATTATACTTTAGTATTTAAATTGAATTAGAAATTAACATCTAAAAATAAAAAAGTTTTTACGATAAATTTAGGGGAGCATATCATTGTGGTATGCTCTTTTAAATTTTTATCTAACTAAAACTTTATAAAGAAATTACATTAGATTTATTTTTAAAATCTGTAGTTTTTATTCCATCAAAGTAAAAGAACTGATTTTCCTTTGCAATGGGAACAAGCTGTGAAGACAAATTAAGCTCCTTCCACTGATTAATCAAAAGATAAAGCAATAAAAAATTAAATAAGGTTTAAACTAATAGTAGAACATAAAGAATTGAGGATATGTAATGGTAAAAAGGCAATTAAATAAAAAGCTTATTTTTATACTTATTAGTATTGTGATAGGTCTTCTCGTATGGTTATTATGGAAATATGAAGTGTGGAATTTTATATCCATCGACTATTTAAGAAAATTTACAGGTAGGATACGACGTTTAGGCTTCCTAGGAGTACTTCTCTATCTTGTAAGCTTTGCCTTAGGTACAATGTTGCTTTTACCTAGCTTACCGTTTGCACTTTTAGGTGGAATTACCTATGGAACGGTATTAGGTATTGTATATGCTACTATAGGAGATTTGTTAGGGGCATCCATGGCATTTGTCGTTGCTAGGTACATAGGGAGGGAGAGAATAGAAAAAAGATTAAAAAGCAGCAAGGCTTTTCATGAGATAGATGAGGGGGTTAAACAGGATGGATGGCGGATTGTTGTTTTAACTCGGATGGTGCCAATTATTCCCCATTGGCTACAAAACTATGTCTATGGGTTGACAGGAATTTCATTTACAACCTATGCCTTTGTAACCCTATTATGTATTATTCCTGGAACAGCTGTATGGATTTTTGCTATAAATACAGTAGGTAGAGATGAAGGCGATGCAAAGAGAACAATGATTTACCTAGGAATTGCTGCAGTAGCAATTGTGGTTATCTCTTATTTACCTAAATGGATATATAAAAAGAAAATATTAAACAACAAGCAGGAGTGAAAAACCTCCCCTCTGGTTCGTTATTGACAATTTGTATCAGAGGGGAGGTTTTTTCAATGTACTCTAAATATTTTATAGATAGAAGGTTATTTTAGTAATAGACCTCCTCTAAAAATAAACCCTGGGGGGGAAGGGTTTGCCCAGCCATGGATCTGTTTTTACCCTCAAGTATTTCATCAATATGGGAGATGTTTTTTTGCTTTAAACCAATTTCTACTAAAGTACCCATAATAATACGAACCATATTATATAAAAAGCCGTCTCCTATGAAAATAAACTTCACCATATGTTTTTCTTTAGTAATAGATATTTCTTGAATGGTTCTTACAGTAGATTTATTGGTCTTTTTTACAGAAGAAAAACCAATGAAATCATGGGTTCCAACTAATTTTTCTGCTGCTTCCTTCATTAATTCAATATTTAGTTTATCAACAAGGTGATAACTATATTTTCGATGAAAGACTGATGGAATCCAATCATTCCAAATGTAATAAACATATTTTTTGTTTTTTACATTATAGCGACTATGGAATCTCTCTCCCACCTCTGCTACTTCCTTAATTACAATATCCTGTGGCAAATAATAGTTCATATATTTGTGGATTTCTTTGGTTGACATATTGGACTTAGTATGGAAATTAGCCACTTGTCCTTTAGCATGAACCCCTGCATCCGTTCGACCCGACCCGATAATCTCTATAGGGAAATCTACCATCTCACTAATAACATGCTCCAATTTTCCTTGAATAGTTTCACCAGAACTCTTTAATCTTTGCCATCCATTATACCTGCCACCATCATATTCTATTACTAATTTAATATTTCTCATTACATCACTCCTTATTTATTATCATAACATTTTAATGGTAATATTTACATTGTTATATAGATTTTATTCCTTATTTACTTTGGTTAGGGAATTAATTGAAGTAGGCCCTAGGATAAATTTCATCCCCTCAAAAAGGATGGTTTTTACTATGTAGAAATTTGTAAAATTTACAAGAAATACAAAATTTATCCTTTACTATATAGTGTAGTTACTATATACTAGAATACGTGAGGATTAAGACCTACTATTAATTCATAATGGGTAGGTATTGGGATCTACTGTATAATTTATGGGAACTGAATAGATTAGAATTCTGATAATAGCAAACTTATTGAAAGATAAGGACGCAAAGCTATGGGCCTAATGGATAAATTCCAATGGTTGCCAGGTTGCCAAAGAGTTAATTTTTAAGTTATTCATTTGCTTATAAGATTAATTATTGTGCAATAAAGCAGCCAACTGTTTGGCTGCTTTTAAATTTTTAAATTGCTTTAGAGATTAGCATAGGAGGATCATTAGTATAATGATAAATTTGAAAAAATCTACTTATCTTAATTTAGTGAAGCATGACTTTTCTTTAGAGATACTTGTGCATTCCAATAATGTTGCCAATATTGCTATAAAGATGGCTGATGTGATGAAGCTATGTCATAATGAAAAACTAAGACTCCACGAAGAAGCCCTATATCATGATATTGGTAAAAGTAAAATTCCTGAATCTATTTTGTATAAAACAGGAAGATTATCTACAGAAGAGTGGAAAATTATGATGAAACATCCCATTTATTCAGAGGAGTTATATTTAAGTATTAGGAACTTAGATGAGGAGACGATAAAAATTGCACAAGTAATAAGGCATCACCATGAAAATTGGGACGGCACAGGCTATCCTGATAAAATGGCTAAGAAAAGAATTCCATTACATAGTAGAATTATAAAGATAGCAGACATGTTTGAGGCTATGACCCAACCTAGAATTTATAGACCTTTTAAAATAGAGAACACCTTAGAAGTGATGGAGCAGCTGGCGGGAAAGGAAATAGATCCATATATTTTTCACAAAACTTATCCTATACTACATAAATTATTAGAGAATAACCTCCAAGAGAATACAATGCATTGGAAAGTGAAAAGTATTGTCGGTGGTTAACTAATCTATATTAAGGGACTTCAATGATGACAACACAGTTTTTAATAAATTAAAATATTATCTAAGGCAATTAAGTTAAGAATAATAACTAAAAATCTCCACAAAACTAATAATTAGTAGTTTTGTGGAGATTTTTTAATAAAGTAGAGACTGGGTAAAAGGAATCTTTTGAAAAATATAGAATAAAAAAAGTGGCATTAAAAATCTCTAAATACAAAATTATAAATAAAGAAAGGCATTGATGAATATGACTTATGAAATTGAATTGATTAAAAAACATCAGCTTCAAACCAATCGTTGGTCAGGAGGAACTACAACTCAGCTTGCAATTTATCCTAAGGATGCTATCTATAGTAATGAAGGAAACTTCACATGGCGCTTAAGCTCAGCAAGGGTTGAAGTAGAGGAATCTGTTTTCACACCACTCCCCAACATTCAGAGGGTTCTTATGATTATTGAAGGAGAACTCCTGCTACAACATCAAGGCCATCATAAAAGTATTTTAAAACCATTTGACCAAGATAGATTTAGCGGAAGCTGGACAACGAAAAGTGTTGGATTTTAATTTAATGATGGGTGAGGGCTGTGAAGGTGAATTGGAGGCTATACACCTTGAAGGAAATCAATCCAATAGTATGTCCTTCCATAGCAGAGAGGAATTTTCACAAAATGTTGAAGCTATCTATTGTGTAAAGGGACAAGTAAAATTAAAAATTTCAATAGATAATAGTATGATCTTGGATGAAGGAGATATTATTTTAATAACAAAGAAAGGGAATTTCAGTGACCTGCAACTAGAGATGTATAACCTAAAGGATGAAAAAGCCCACCTAATTAGAACGAGTATCCACTACTAAAGAAGAAAGAAAATGATTTATAGAAAATTGCTATATACTAAAATAATATAACCCTATAAGGAAAATTAATAGCTATGGAAAAAACAGGGCAGGCTCAAGTCATTTACAGTAAATAAAGGGTGGACTATAGAAAAAACCTATAGGTAACCCACCTACAAGGTTGAAAACTTGAGTCAATGATGTATAATATGATTAAAAATTATAACCCAAAGGAGCTAGATGAAATGAAGCTAATTTATCAGGGAAAAACAAAGGATATATATGCTTTGGAGGATGGAAACTATTTACTTAGATTTAAGGATGATGTTACGGGAGAAAATGGTGTATTTGATCCAGGAGCCAATACCGTCGGTCTAACGATTGAAGGTGCTGGTAAGGCCGGTCTTAGATTAACAAAATTCTTTTTTGAAATCCTAAAAGAAAAAGGAATACCTACCCATTATGTTGATGCAAACGTTGAAGAGGCAACTATGACGGTGAAAACAGCAACGGTGTTTGGCAAGGGGATGGAGGTAATCTGTCGCTATAGGGCAGTAGGAAGCTTTTTACGCCGTTATGGTATGTATGTAGAAGAAGGACAGTCATTAGATAGATTTGTGGAGGTTACCCTTAAGGATGATGAACGGCAGGACCCCCCTATTACTGAGGATGGGCTGGACATGCTGGGTATATTGTCAAAGGAAGAGTACAAAACATTAAAAGCCCTTACCCAAAGGATAGGAGATATAGTAAAGGAAGAATTAGCTAAAAAATCTATTGAGTTATATGATATTAAGTTTGAGTTTGGGCGCTTGAAGGAAAACAACGAAATTGTTTTAATCGATGAAATTTCTGGAGGAAACATGAGGGCCTATAAGGATGGTCAATATATTGAGCCATTAAAGCTAGAAAAATTAGTGATGGAAGGGGAGTAAAAACTATTTATTAAAGTTATAAAGTTAAAAATTTAAAAATTAGCACTCTATCACAGGGAGTGCTAATTTTTCTATTGACTGTAAATTCATATAATTGTATGATAGATTTGTACAAAGGATGATAGTCCTTTAAATTTTTAAATATCTACATAATATTAAATCATTAAGGAGGGTATTTATGAGTAAAGAAAAAGGAAATTTGTCGATCCACAGTGAGAATATTTTTCCTATTATTAAAAAGTGGCTGTATTCAGATCATGATATCTTCATTAGAGAGTTAATTTCCAATGCTTGTGATGCTATTACCAAGCTAAAAAGATTAAATAGTCTAGGAGAGGCCGACTTAGATGGCAAAACAGATTTTCAGGTGAAGGTTATCCTAGATAAAACAGCAAGAACCTTAAAGTTCATCGATAATGGTATTGGTATGACGGAGGAGGAAGTAAAGAAATATATTAATCAGATTGCTTTTTCCGGGGCGGAAGATTTTCTTAAGACCTATAAGGATAAGGGAGATGCCGACCAAATTATCGGTCATTTTGGTCTTGGTTTTTATTCTGCCTTTATGGTGGCAGACATTGTAGAAATCGATACTTTATCCTATAAAAACGAGGCTGGGGCCGTTAAATGGTGTTGTGATGGTGGTATAGAGTTTGAGATGGAGGATAGTAATAGAAGGGAAAGAGGTACAGAGATTACCCTTCACCTAGGACAGCAGGGAGAAACCTTCTTAAATGAATATACTGTGAAATCCACCATAGAAAAATACTGTTCCTTTATGCCCTACCCCATTTATTTTGACATAGCCGATAAAGAGCCAGAAAAGGATGGGGAAGGCAATATCATTATTACTGAACCTAAAGCTTTAAATGACACATTACCACTATATACAAAACAGCCAAATAGTTGTACAGATGAAGAGTACAAGGAATTTTACCAAAAAACCTTTAAGGATTTTCGAGAACCACTTTTTTGGATTCATCTCAATATGGACTATCCCTTTAACTTGAAGGGGATTCTTTACTTCCCTAAATTGAACACACAGTTTGATACTATGGAGGGACAGATTAAGCTATACAACAGCCAGGTTTTTGTAGCTGATAACATTAAAGAAGCTATACCAGAATTTTTACTGCTTCTAAAGGGAATTATAGATTGCCCTGATCTACCCCTAAATGTGTCTAGGAGTTTTCTACAAAATGATGGTTTCGTAAGGAAAATTTCTGATTACATTACTAAGAAGGTAGCAGATAAATTAAACAGCCTCTTTAAATCAGAACGAGAAAACTTCCAAAAATTCTGGGATGATATTAGTCCCTTTGTTAAATACGGTCTCATAAAAGATAACAAATTTTATGAAAAAATAGAATCTATTATTCTATATAAGACCACACAACAGCAATATGTAACCCTTGAAGAGTATTTTGAAAAGCATGATGGAAAACTAAACAAGGAAGTCTACTATGTTACAGATACTGTTCAACAGGCCCAGTATATTCAAATGATGCAGGCCCATGGGATAGAAGCTGTTGTTTTAGATCATGGTATTGATTCCGCCTTTATATCCCACCTTGAGATGAAAAAGAATGATATCAGCTTTAAACGAGTGGATTCAAACATCTCAGAGGTAATAAAAGATATGGATGAGGCCCCTGATGAAGAAACAGCCACAAAGGAAAGGGATATTCTGACGAAGGTTTTCAAAAATGCTTTAAATAAAGAGGATTGTCAAATCCAGCTTGAAAGCTTGAAGTCTGAGGATGTTGCAGGAATGATTATTCTGTCAGAAGAGAGCAGAAGAATGCAGGAAATGATGAAAATGTACAGTATGGGGGAATTAAATGCTGGCATGATGGGAAGTGAAGAAACCCTTGTACTGAATAAAAAACACCCTCTTGTTCAATATATTTTAGAACGGGGTGAAGAGAAGACAGAAGCAGTGGATTTGATTGCTCAACAGGTATATGATTTAGCAGTATTAAGTCATAAGTCCCTTTCTCCTGAAGCCATGACAAACTTTATTAAGAGAAGTCATCAAATCATGAGATATATGATTGGATAAAAAACTTAATTTTTTATTGAATTGTACCCTATAAAAAAGCATCTACAGAGAAGTTTGTAGGTGCTTTTTCAATATTGAGATTAGAAGAACTGGAACCCCTGGTGTAATCATAAGAGATAGAGGATATACGTAACAAACAAAGTATTCTTTAATAAAACTATTTAACCTTGGGAGACAAATCCAGTTGATTTATTGAAAAACACTATATCAAAGAAGGTGATGTCTTTGTAATAGTGTGGTAAAATGATAGAGAAATAAAAACCCTTTAAATTACATGCCAAAATTTTACTGTATAAATAAAGTCCTTTATTTGGAAAGAATATCAACTAATAGGATGATTTTTTAGGGATATAGCTACATAAGAAATAAATATGATAAAAGAAAGAAGGTCAAGCATGATAGATTTAGGCGTAATGCAAACACTCCAGGTGGTTAAAACCACTTCCTTTGGAGTTTATTTAAACTCAAAGGATAACAAAAGAGATGACAATATTCTATTACCAAAGAAACAAGTACCTGAAGGAATTGCAGTAGGGGATGAAATAGAAGTATTTGTTTATAAAGATTCTGAAGATAGAATAATTGCCACAACCGAAAAACCTAAGATAACCCTTGGAGAAATAGGGCTGCTAAGGGTAGTGGAAACCACAAAAATAGGAGCATTTTTAGACTGGGGCTTAGAAAAGGATTTATTGCTACCCTTTAAAGAACAAATTGGTAGGGTTTATAAAGATAAGGAATGTTTAGTAGGTTTGTATATAGATAAAAGTGACAGATTATGTGGAACTATGGATATATATCAATTCCTCAGCAGTGAATCTCCTTATCAAGTAGACGACAGAGTACAAGGAACCATTTACAGTATACATAGAGAAATAGGTGCATTCGTAGCAGTAGATAACAAATATCATGGTTTAATACCTCAAAAGGAATTCATAGGGAATTATAAGCCTGGTGACCAAATAGAAGGTAGAGTAACAAAGGTAAAAGAAGATGGGAAGCTGGATTTAAGCTTAAAGGAAAAAGCCTATAAACAAATGGGGGAAGATGCAGACTACATTTTAGAAAAAATGAAGGCCCAAGGTGGAAGTCTGCCATTGGATGATAATAGTGATCCAGATAAAATAAAAGATGAATTAAATATGAGTAAACGAGCCTTTAAGAGGGCAGTAGGAAAATTATTAAAAGAAGGAGAAATCAAATTCACAGAAAAGGGTATAGAGTTATTGAAAAAATAAGAAATATATCTATATTACTTTAAGGGAGTGCTGATATGATTAAAAGAATAAAAGTAAAGTTAAATATTATAGAAGGCATGCTCTATTATTGGCAAGCAACCAGCGAGAAGGAAAAGGTAGGAGAGAGCTATATCATCAATATGGCTGAACTACCAGAAATGGCCTATATCTATGATGATGAGTTTAACAAAGAGTCTGTAAGAAAAGTACTTAGTGCCATATCCAACAGAGAAATCCTTAATAGCGAAAGCAGGAAGGAAAGAAAATTTTGGAACAATAATATGTGGATGCTAGAAGACCTAGAATATACCAACATGATGATAGCACCATTGAAAACTTTGAATTTGGATGGCATTATTGAAAAATTAAATAATCAAAGTCTCCAATCAAAGGATGAAGAACTGGAAGTCCTATTTATCCCTGGGCATCATGATGAATATTTAATTGCTGACAACAAATTAGTCATCAACTTTTTTAGAGTTAAGGCAGATCTATATGAGGAAAACAAGGTGACCATTGGAGACACCCCTTTAGTGGATTATATACAGGAGAAGCTAACAGAATTAATAAAAAAATAAAGATAAGATATAAAATAGCAGCCCCTCCCTTAGGAGAGAAGCTGCTATTTTATACTTTATACTTTTATTGTCTCCATTTTAAAAATATATTTTCCAGCCATACAATTAACTGGTACATTAAGGCAGTTGCAATAGCAAGAATAATAACTCCCGCCATAACGATGTCTAATCTAAATACCTGACCACCATAAACGATCAAATAACCTAAGCCAGCCTTAGAAACCAAGAATTCCCCTACAATAACACCTACCCAGGACATACCGATGTTAATTTTCATAGTATTAATCATGGTAGGGACACTAGCTGGAAGAACAACCTTCTGTAATACTTGATATTTATTGGCCCCAAAGGTCTTCAGCATCTTAATCTTTTCTTCATCGACTTCTTTAAAACCATTATAAGTAGCTAAGATTGTAACGACAAGTGAAATTGCCAATGCAGTTACGATAATACCCCGCATCCCCGCACCAGCCCAAATGATAATAATAGGTCCAAGGGCTATCTTAGGCAGGGCATTTAGGACAACCAAATAGGGGTCCAATACTTTAGCTATAAAGTCAGACCACCATAGCATGATGGCAATGATCGTTCCCAGTATGGTTCCTATAATAAAACCCATAACAGCTTCAAAAACTGAAATAGCTGTATGTTTAAAGAGGGAACCATCCTCTATCAAATTAAGAATTAAAGTAAAAATAGCCGAAGGTTTACTGGTGAAAAAAGGATCGATCCAACGTAGGGTGGCAGCTATTTCCCATAATAATAGAAATCCTACTAAAACGCCTACTTGAGATAACTTTATTTTTATTCTATACTGTTTTATACTTTTTAAATATTCAATATGGCTGGAGGAGTGCTGAGGGCTTTCAAGGTTATTATTTAACATAAATATCTAGCTCCTTCCATATTTTATTGAAATAATGCCTAAACTCAGGGGCCTCACGACACTTTAGAGGTGTACGCTTTCCATCTGCGCAGGTTAGAGCTATATTATGAATATTTTTAATAGAAGATGGTCTATTAGAAAGCACAATTACTCTATCTGCCATAGAGATAGCTTCTGCTATGTTCACATAAATGCGACTAAGGAACTTCTTAGGAGAAAGAAAATTAAAGTAGTAGTGAATAAACCTAACCCAGATGAACTAGAAAATCTGACAACCGATACAGTTGCTAAAATAGCCATGCTTACAATCAATAATCTCCCTCAAAATCAACGGTTAGCTACCTTAGAGGAGATATTGAGGAGGTTAAAGACTGCAGATTTTGTCGAATAAGGGTGAACGATAAAAATGAGAAATCTTACAGAATTATGGAATAATATGGAACTAATTAGTACAATAGAATTAGGTTCTATTTTCTAATTGTATAAAGGAGGACGGGCTATGAGTAACAATAACAGTGGTTGTCTATCAGTGTTATTCCCATTCTTAAAACTTACTGGAAAACAACATGAGGAGTGTCAAGAACTACCTAATATAGAAAAAGAAAAATTACCTTATGCTAAGAGAGATGACTTTCTATCCCCATCTGAACTATCTTTTTATAAAGTTTTGAGACAAGCTGTAGGAGAAGAAATACTAATTTGTCCAAAGGTTGGATTGAAAGAAATATTCTTTGTAAAAACCAGAGATAGAGGGGGATTTTCAACATACCACAATAAAATAGATCGCAAGCATGTAGACTTCTTACTATGTAGAACTGACAACCTGCAACCTATCTGTGGAATAGAATTAGACGACACCTCCCATCAAAAACAATCTCGTATTGAGAGGGATAATTTTGTTGAAGAGGTTTTTGAGACAAGCAATCTTCCTTTGTTGAGATTTAAAAATAGAGTGAGCTACACCTTTTCAGAGGTTAAGGAAAGCCTTGATAAGGTGCTGAATGGCATAGATATTAAAGCTGCAGAGACTGCTGAAAGCATCAGTGGAGAGGAACTAACAATACCTATATGCCCTAAATGTGGAATACCTATGGTAAAGCGGACAGTAAGCAAAGGTGAAAATAAGGGAAAAGAGTTTTACGGCTGCCCTAATTTCCCTAGGTGTCGGGAGACGGTTGATGTTGAGAAGTAGCAAGATATTTTATCAACCTAATATTTCTCAGCTTATTACATTTTAGTTAGCTAGCTTCTAGTAGACGTTTAATTCCTGTCTTGCTGCGAAAGTTAGGGTGCAATATTAAATAAAAAGGTGCAGTTATAAGCAGATATTTACGAAACAAGGTTCGTAAATGCATACATATAAGTATAGAAAACGAAGTTGTATTCGTGGATGCAAGAGTTATGTAAAAGGCTGTACATAGATATCGGCTGCAAAGGAGAAAAAGAGATGTTGGGAGATATATTAGTTATCATAGGAATTTTTTATTTAAGTGTTTTCATACACGAAATTGGACATTGTGTGATGCCAAGGATGGTTGGAATAAAAGAATTCAATAATATTTATTTGGGGATTGGAAATGAACTTCGTAGGTTTAAAGTAGGGGATTTAAGTATAGTAATAAATAAATTTTTAGTTCCATTTGGATATGTTGGAGGAAAAGAAAAAACTAATTATGATAGTTTCAATGTTCTGCAAAGAGCTCTCGTTCACTTAGGCGGTATTATCTTTAATTTAGCTATAGCTGTAATGGCATTTGGAGTAATTTATTACTCAAGTTATGATTTTCTCTTGATCGGAAGCATTGCATCATTGATACCATATATTCTTAAAAGCGTTGTGCATAGTTCACTATGGGTTTTTCAAAATGGGTTTGAAGGGGTGGGTGCATTACTTAATGCCAAAACTAATCTAGGAACATATTTCTATTTTTATATTTTCGGTATTATTAATAGTTTTATATTTATATTCAATACAATACCAATCCCAATGATGATAAAGAATGGCAAGATATTATTCAATGATGGAGGTCAATTCATCTTCAAAGGGTTGTTAAACAAGGGTACAGCTTCAAGTAAAGAGTGTAGATAATCAGCCCTTCACATAACAGAGGCTTAGCAGATACCGGAAAGCGAGTGTTTAGGGAAAGTCCGGCATTGCTAAGCCCCAAAACGTTATAGGCAATGATGATATCGAGGCTGTTTTTGGGGTCTCGTTTAGAAAAAGACGTTGAAAATAAAGATAAATTATTTGAGAAGCTATTTATGAAGTATCTATAGATATATGTACATAAATACTTATATACTAACATCAAATGTTATTTTATAGTTCGGAGGGTAAAATGAAAAAGAAGAAATTATTACTAATGATTTTCCTAATTATCTCATTGTTAATTCTATCTAGCTATATGAATTTTAGAATGATGAAAGTTAATAACCTATATCTAAATGAGTTTAAGGATAAATTGATAACGACTATTCAAGAAGATACATCATTTCATATGAAAGATTTGACACCCTTTGATTGGGATAAAGCATTTATTATTTACCCATATACCAGCAAAACAGAAATGCAAAAAATAGTAGGTAAGGAGTGGACTACTCATAATACTTATATTGGATATTTAATTGAAAAAACTTACTTTGGAGAACACCCATTAGACGATGATATTTTTCATAAATTGGTATTTGTTAAAGACGAAGAAATCATTCTTGATATAACTATACAAAGAATTATGGCAGACTTCACTGGAATTGAGGGAGTAATATATTTTGAAGATGATTTTTTTATAATTGATAAAATGGAGGACAGATATCCAATAATACTTAGACATAAATAAACTACGCCGACCCATGTTTTCGAATTAAGATGTGTTCTTTATATTAGGCGAGGATTATAGGGGTAAAAAGCATCAACACATCCTATAACAATGTTTTTTGGGCGAGGGTGCTTGTAGCACGCTTTTAGAGAAAGGTCAAGGCACCACATCCCTTCACTGGGAGCAAAGCTCCACTAGAGGGCAAGGTCAAGTGAGTCCAGTTCAGGGACGTCGCAAATACTAGGACGTTATATACCATCCCTACTGAAGGGTGGCAGTGGTAGGAAAAATAATAATAAAAATATTGAACAAGATGAAATCTTCAAGAAATATTTTATATAATACACAAGGGGGGTAATTTAAGGATGGTACATTTAGTATATTGTGACGACAAAGAAAAGGTTTTGGAAAAAATTATTGATGGTACAAAAACCATGATTATAAGAGGAGCAGCAGGAAGAAAAATTCCTCACAGTAGAGTTTTTGAAGGCGAAACATTATACTTTATGAAAAAAGGAACAAAGAAAATTTCTACTATGGCTACAGTTGCGGGTGTTCAAAACCATGTTAAATTAGCAGAAAATGAAATTGTGAAAATATTAGAGGATAACCAAAGTAAATTGAATTTATCTGACAAACAAAAAAAGAGATGGCATAAAAAATGCTTATGTTTAGTTGAATTTAAAGATGTTAGGGAAATTGATGCTTTAGAATTTCATCATCAAAGTAATATGGATGACTGGTTAATCATTGAAAAAATTGAAGATGTAGTAGTAGGTACAAGCATTCCTTACAATTATAACAACTCTAAATTTAAATAAATTACCTGTTCGGTTAAGTCAAGCTACGGTTCATATAAGAAAAATCAACGGTTTAGTGAAAGGAGAAAGTTTAATTGAAACTATAAATACTTGCATGGAATGTCCTTCACATCAAAACAACCATTTGGGCTCACCTGGAAAACAGAGATACGGAGTCATTAAAAAAATTACTAAGTGAAGCAGAAACCATTGAACTATTTGATGTGATGAGGGAATTATCTTCAGAGGAGCAAGCTATTGTATATCGACTGTTATCTAAAGATAAAGCGTTATTGGTATTTGAACAATTAGATACTCAACTACAACAAAAACTATTATCTTCCTTCACAGAGGATAAGGTTATAGAAATGATCTCTGAACTAGCACCAGATGACCGTGTTAGATTATTGGATGAATTACCTGCAAAGGTAACAAAAAAATTAATAGCCTCTCTTTCTCCTGAAGAGCGGAAAGAAACTGCTCTACTTATGGGATACGAAGAAGAAACCGCTGGGAGAATTATGACAACAGAATATGTAAGACTAAAAAGAAGTTATACAGCTTCTGAAGCATTAGAAAACATAAGAATTCATGCCCAGGATAAAGAAACCATCTACACTATTTACATTACTGATGATAGCAGAAAGCTAGAAGGTGTACTTTCCTTAAGGGAACTAGTCATGGCATCTCCCGAAATAAAACTTGAAGATATTATGCATAAAAAGGTGATTAAAGTAGCAACTGATACAGATCAAGAGGAAGTAGCCCGTACATTACAGGAACTGGACTTATTGGCTTTGCCTGTTGTGGATAAGGAAAATAGATTGGTGGGAATCATTACAATTGATGATGCAATGGATATTCTTGAAGAAGAAACAACAGAGGATATTTTTGATAAAGCAGGCTTAGCTGACTTAAATAGGAAAGAGTCGGATCGTAGTGAGAGATTAGTAAATGGATCTGTACTTCAAATTTGGAAGGTACGTCTACCCTTTTTAATTATTACAATGCTTGGAGGATTAATGGCCGGAGTGGTCATAGAATCCTTTGAGGAAGCATTAGAAGCTATTGCAGCTGTTGCTATCTTTATTCCAGTTATTATGGATATGGGTGGTAATGCAGGAACTCAGTCTTCTACCATTTTTGCCCGTGGTTTAATACTAGGTCATATCAATACAAAGAAATTCTTAAAGCATCTAGGTAAAGAAACATTTGTTGGGTTAAGTATGGGGGTATTAGTGGGTGTTGTAACAGGAATTATTGCATCTGTATGGCAAGGTATTCCTGAGTTAGGGATTGCAGTTGGATTAGCATTGGCAATTACCATGACTTTGGCAACAGCATTAGGTTTTTTTATTCCCTATGCACTATTTAAATTAGGTATTGACCAAGCTGCTGGAGCAGACCCAATTATTACAACCATTAAAGATATATCAGGATTATTGATTTACTTTGTTTTAGTAACACAGTTTCTTGGCTATCTTTTATAGAAATTGTATAAATATAAATAGAGAACTTGTTAGATGAGGCTCCTAAATGAACATAGGCTATTGTCCAAAAATGTCGAGAGACGCCAATGGGTAAAGCAGGTAGGATCGGATTAAGGTCTGCTTAAGATAGCTGATTCAGATGAATCTACGTCATTTAGTGCTGAGGCTCAAACCAGCAGGAACATCAACTTATGGTATATATAGCACTTATCTTTATACATTGAGTTAAACTATATTTGTGGGTAACTTCTTGTTTTGGAGTTACTCCTTTTTAAATTGAAAAAAACGCTGAAGGGAGTGATGGGTATACTAGACACTAGTGATTCATCTATACAATATAGTAAATAGTTCCTCCAGATAAAAATATAGGACCTTTAAACATAATAGGCTATTTAGGAGGGATACCCATGACTATTTTCAGAGGAGATTTATTAAGAATTTTGAAAAAGCGTGATATGAAGGCGTTAAAACAGTTAATTAATGAAATAGGCATTATTAAACTAATACATATTTTTAAACACCTACAAAAAAAGGATGCTACAGGTATTTGAAAGTTTAGGAGGAGAAAAACACTCTCTACTGTTAAAACATATTTCTCAATATAAAGTAATGGAATCAACAGCAAAGGTGCATGCTATAAATAATGCAGAAATTATACGCCAGGATGCCTACAATAAAAGTATTTATTCTGTAAGGCAGTGCAGCTTTATTAAGCATGTATCTACAGGTGTTAATAAACTCCTTAGGACATCTATGTAGAGGAAGGTGGAAAAATGTTTTTTATAAATTTTATTATACAAATTACAATAGCTTTTATTTTAGGTGGTGCTATTGGAGTTGAAAGATAGAAAAGACAACGGATGGCTGGAATAAGAACAAATGTATTAGTGGCATTAGGTGCCTTTTTATTTCTGACAGTATCTATGATGATTGAAGGAGAAGGTAGCCCCACTAGAATGGCAGCCCAGGTTGTTTGAGGAATAGGTTTTTTAGGAGCTGGGGTAATTATTAGAGGCGGACTGAATGGCAGAGGGCTTAATACAGCTGCTACATTATGGTGTTCTGCTGCCATAGGGGTACTAACTAGTACAGGATTTATAATAGAAGCAGTAATTGGTATGATATTCATATCAATAGCAAATATATATTTACGACATGTTGTCCATGCAATTGAAAACCATCCTACATCTAGGGGAGGATTTGAAACAATCTATAGCCTCAGGGTAGTATGTTCAGACAAGGTAGAATTTCAAATCCGTGCCCTCTTAATCCATATGCTCTAGGGAGAGGATATTATGCTTGCAAATCTAGAAAGTGAAGACATCATAGGAACTGAGACTGTAGAAGTCATTGCTAGAGTAACGAGTGTAATGAAAAACCATGGAACCCTTGAGAAAATAGCCAATAAGATTGGTTTAGAGTCAGGAATCAATTCGGTAGGTTGGGAAGTAGAATCTTAAAACATATAGGTTGTCGTAAGCAAATAATAGAATACAGTTTTTTAAAAAATATTGATTTTTTAAAAAAGCATAGAGCAGAGCCTAAGGTTGAAAATAATTTTAGGTTCTATTAAATTTATTGATGAGAGTAGAGAGTGTGGAGAGGATAAAAGCAGGACTTTAAACCACCTTTCTTCTGTAAAGTGTACATAAATGAGACCAAGGAATTTTTATACATTCCTTGGTCTTGTAATTTATAGTCTATGAAAGTGAATGATACCAAATCAAAGATTTAGGAAATCTACTTTTTTCATTAATATTGCCTTGTAACTCTTTTCCATCCCAATAGATGTTTTCTATAATCATTTTCCAGAAAAATTGGAAAGATGTCAGTTATATTTAGAATAAACAAACTCTCTATTAGAATCCAAGGTAGCTACCTTGGATGAAGTATTGAAAAAACTAAATTCTTGTGATTTTGTCTAATAATGTTTTACGATTAATATGAAACTTGTTAATACAATAGAATCAGATAATGTTCTTAAACTGTACAAAGAGAAAAGGTAATGAGTAATAATAACCGTGACTGACTATCAGCCCTATTTCCATTCTTAAAACTAGGTGGAAAACAACATGTAAAGTATGATAATAATGAACAAATTAACAGAACAACATAATTATTTATTTGATGCTTATGTGAAAAAATGATATGCTTTTTACAGAGCACTTTATGAGTACTAAAAAATTTATAATACATAAAGAGGAGGTATTGGTAGATGCGTTTATTAATTGCAATTATAAACAATCCAGATCACATTACTGACATCCTAGATGAGTTGTATAAAGTCGACGTTAAGGGAGCAACAGTGATGGACAGCATGGGAATGGCACATATTATGGCGCATCATGTTCCGTTTTTTTCTAGATTTGCTGAGTTTGGGCAGGAACCTGCATACAATAAAACAATTTTTGCTGTTATTCATTCCCAAGAATGCCTAAAAAAAGCAATTGATGCCATTGAAAGAATTGTTGGTGATTTGAATAAACCCGATACAGGTATTGTAATGACACTTCCCATCGATTTTTGCAAAGGTTTGGTTAAGATAGAGGGGGATGAGTAATTGTCATGAATATTTCTTTAGCTGTTGGAATTATTTTTTTAGCTGGAGCTGCTGGAGGGAAATTAGCTCGTAGCGTTAAGCTTCCATCGGTAACAGGCAATCTATTGGCAGGAATCCTTGTTGGACCTTCTGTTATGCGCCTAGTTAGTACGGATGTAATGTATGCACTTACCCCGATTAATGAACTGGCTTTAGGTGTTATTGCTCTTTCCATTGGTGCCGAACTCCATTGGGGAACAATGCGTAAGTTAGCTAAAGATGCAACCAAAGTTTTTATGGTGGAGGCTCTTTTGACCTTAAGTCTTGTATTTGGTTCGTTATATTTGTTTGGTTTACCGTTTCGATATGCCCTCGTCTTTGGGGTGATTAGCATTGCTACAGCTCCAGGAGCTATTATTGCCTGCATTCGGGAAACTCCTACAAAGGGGGACTTCAGTAAAGTGCTCTTGTCAGTAGTAGCTTTGGACAATTTGTTCGCCATTACACTTTTTGGCATTGTTATTAGTTTTATGCAAGCGGGTTTAGCTGCAACTGATACAGCAAGCACGCCTGCTATTGTGATGGCTGGACGGAATATAGGGATTGCATTACTGTTGGGAATAGTCGCAGGGGTATTTTTAGTAGTTACATCCCATAAGGCTAAAAGTGATACCCGTATTTTAGTATCCGTTCTAGGTGCAGTCCTAATAACAGTAGGATTATCGAATCAATGGGATACACCTGCCTTACTAGCGGCAATTACAGCTGGTACCGTTTATATCAATTTTTCTCGAAACCCCCATCGTATTAGCAGATCACTTATGAATGTTGAGGACCCCATTTTACTTATTTTTCTCACCTTAGCAGGGGCAAAACTGGATTTATCAGTTCTTCCAGTGGTAGGGCAAATTGGATTGATATATATCATTGCACGTTTTTTTGCGAAATTGGTGGGTAGTCGTGTAGGAACTGCACTAACACTTTTTCCAATAAGTTGGAAGCGTAATCTAGGAAGAGCTCTAACCCCTCAGGCTGGTGTGGCTATTGGTTTAGCTATTATCGCTGAACAAAAACCGATTTTTGCACCGGATACAATTATGCCAGTGGTTCTTGCAGCCGTAGTTGTTTTTGAACTTATTGGACCAATACTTGTTCGTAAAGCATTGTACGATGTAGATCGTGGATAATGAAATGTAAAGAATTAGGCAAATTAGACAAAGAATAAATTGCTATAAACAAAGAATAAGAAGAAGTTTTTCAAATTTTTTATAGGGATTGCAAGAAAGGAGTAGAAATTTTTTCTGCTTCTTTTAAAATTATTTCACAAATTACAAAAGAAGAGTAAAATCCTAAAAATTTAGTTGTTCAAAATGATAAAATGTTTAGGGAAACATGTAATATGAACCAAGATATAGAGAAACTAGTTGAAAAAAGGACAAGGGAATTAGAATCTACAAATAAGCGTTTGATGGTAGACCATCCTCATAGGAAACAATAATATTTTAAGGAGGAATGGGGAATTTTATATCGAATAAACAATATAAAGTAAAATTATAGAACTAGAGTATTCATATAGAGGAATTAATCTTTAAAGATAGCAATTTAAGTATACATCCAATAATAAAATATTTTTTAAAAACAGCCTTTTTATTTAGACTAAGTTTTGAGATTAATACTCTAGATTAGTAGAATGAACTAAAACTAGGGGTACAAATGATTGTCTTTTAAAACTTGAGAGTTGTGAAATTCAAACTTTATAAAAAGGGTTGGTGTAGAGTATGTTTAAATGTGATGATTATAAATTTTTTTTAGAAAATATATTGGGATTAATGATTATTAATACTGATGGCAAAGTAACTTATATGAATCAACAGTGTGCCGAATATATTAAAGTAGATTTAAAGAAATCTCTAAATAAATCTGTTAATGAGGTCTTTCCCCCTTCAAAAATGATGGAGTTGTTACAAGGGGATAAAGTTTTCAATACTGATTTTTACTTTCATGAGGGAAGGATGAGTGTAAGCACACAGGTTCAATTAAATAGGGATGGGAAGATTGTAGGAGTACTGGAATATGATATGATCCAGGATTTTAGTTCATTAGAAGAATTTATTGGTAAATACACTTCATTATTGGATGAGGAATTAAAATATTATCGTGAGGAGTTCAGAAAATTATGGAGAACAAAGTATTCAATAGATAATATTATTGGTTCGTCTGAAAAAACCAAAGAATTACGGCGTCAGATAAAATATGCCTCAAACACAAGTTCAACTGTATTAATAAATGGGGAAACGGGGACGGGCAAAGAACTTGTAGCCCATTCCATACATAATTTAAGTGGTAGAAGTTTTCAAGATTTTATTAAAGTAAATACAGCTAGCTTTCCAGAGTCATTAGCAGAATCAGAACTGTTCGGTTATGAGGAGGGTGCTTTTACTGGAGCTAAAAAAGGAGGAAAAAAGGGAAAATTTGAATTAGCTAATGGAGGAACTATTTTTCTTGATGAAATAAGTGAGATGCCCTTAACCCTTCAGCCAAAAATATTACGTGTTCTTCAAGAAAAGGAATTAGATAGAGTAGGGGGTGAAAAAAGCATCCCAATAAACGTAAGAATTATTGCAGCCACAAATAAGGACTTGCAAGAATTGATAAAAAATAGAGGGTTTAGAGAAGACTTATTCTATAGACTCAATGTTTTTACCATAAATGTACCACCATTAAGAGAGCGTTTAGAGGACTTACCAGAATTAGTGACGGCTAAACTAGAACAGTTAAACTTAGAACTTGGGAAAAATGTAACGGAGGTAGACAAAAAAGTATATGAATATCTATGCCAATATAATTGGCCTGGAAACGTCAGAGAACTACATAATGTTATTGAAAAAGCCATAAATTATGTAGAGGGGAATAAATTGAAAATTGAACATTTTGGTAGCAACTTAAAGAGTGATTTCTTTAAATTTAGCATGTTAACCAAGTACGAAAATCCAATTGAAGCAATCAAGAGAGAAGCAGAAACAAAACTATTAAAAGAAGTTCTTGAAATGTTTCATGGAAACAAGACAAAGGCAGCCAAATACCTTAAAATTTCTAGACCATTACTTTATCAAAAGATGAACAGGCTAGGTCTTAAATAATTAGAGTGTAAGTGCAAAGAAACAGTGTAATTAGAAAATTACACTGTTTTGTGTTTGTTATAATGTACAAGAAGCTTAGTAAGCTAATAGGGATAAGTGTAAGTATATAAGTACATTTTAATCAAATTAAGAATATAGAATCTATAAATTTCAGAATATTCAAAATGGCATAAAAATTGCTAGTATATAATAATAATCTATGTTGTTAGAAGGGAGGATGAAAAATAGAAATATCTACAACTAGATATTAAATTTAAAAGGAGGGAGTAACGTGGATTCTTATGGAATAATTAGTTTGGTTCCAGTTGTTGTTGTTATAGTAACAGCAATAATTAGCAAGAGGGCACTGGAGTCATTGCTGTTGGGAACTTTCGTAGCAACAATCATTATAGCCCAAGGGGACTGGTTTAATTTGTGGATGGATGTAACCTTTACTGAATTTGGAGACTCAGCCTATTACATCTTAATGTTTGGATTGTTCGGAGCTTTAATTAAAATTTTGGAGTTCTCAGGTGCAGCAATGGGCTTCTCCGATATAGGAGCAAAGATAGCAAATACTCGGAAAAAAACCCTTATCTTAACTTGGATTTTAGGTTTAATTATTTTTGTAGAAGATTATCTTAATGCATTGGGTGTTGGTATAGCAATGCAGAAGCTTACAGATAGATTTAAGGTTTCAAGACAGTATCTGGCCTTTATAGTTAATTCAACAGGCGCGGCCGTCTGTATATTGGTACCATTTTCATCGTGGGGTGTTTTATATGCTGCACAGATTGAATCAGTAGGAGTTATAACGGATATGTCAGGCTTTGCTGCCTATGCCAGGGCTATACCATATATGCTTTATGCATGGGCTGCTGTAGTGGTGGTACCCCTATTCTGCTTAGGAATTATACCACTATTTGGTCCTATGAAAAAAGCAGAAGAGAGAGCCCTATTATATGGCGAAGTTTTCCCTGAAGATTATTATAAAGAGGGAGAAGAGTCTGAGGAATTAATAGCATCAACCAAAGAAATAAAAACTTCAAGTGCTTTGAATTTCATAATACCTATGCTTATTTTAATTGGAGTTACAATATATACAGAGGATATACTACTTGGAGTGATATTTGCATTGATAACATGTTTTGTGTTACTTTTCCCTCAGAAACTAATTACCTTAGGAAAATTTTGTGATTATACTGTAGAGGGTTTTAAGGATATGTTGTATGTAACAGGTCTTGTTTTAGTTGCATTTGTATTACAAAATTTCAACGATATGTTAGGACTTACACCCTATGTTATTGAAAGTGTAACTCCGATTTTAAGTCCTGCCCTTTTTCCTGCGGTTGTATTCCTAGTTGTAGGTGCAATTGCCTTCTCCACAGGGAGCTTTTGGGGTGTTGCAGCTATTTCATTCCCTATAATTCTTCCTCTGGCAGTAGCTTTAGAAGTAAACATATTCATGGCCATCGGCGTGGTGGCAGCGGCAACAGCATTTGGGAGTCATACTTGCTTTTATAGTGATGCTGTCACAGTCACATGTGCATCCACAGGCATAAAAAATATGGACTATTCTAAAACAGCTTTACCTTTAATCAGCATTCCTTTTGTAATCGGCATGATTGGCTATCTGATCATGGGGTTTATCATGGCTTAGGATGAAAAGAATATAGAATTTAACAATCAATCCAGAAGGGGAGAAGATAATAGTGAAAGCAAATTTAATTCTAAAAGGAAATGCTATATTTGATAGTATCACGCCAAATCCTTTTAAGGGTTTTGTAGCAGTTAAAAACAATAAAATTATAGGAATAGGTAGTCCTCAAGATATGGAAAATTTTGTGGATGCCGATACTAAAATAATTAATGCAGGAGATAAGCTAATAATGTCCTCTTTTTATGATAGTCATACCCATCTAATTTTAGCAGGTATGTATAAGACCTATGTAAATCTAGGTAAGGCTACTTCTGAAGAAGAGGCGGCAAAGATGCTGAAAGACTTTGTTGATGTCAACCCTAATCTTATGACAGAATGGATACTTGGATTTAATTGGTATCATGTCTTTTGGAATAACAAACAACTACCTACAAAGTACACATTAGACAAATATTTTCCAGATAAGCCGGTATTTTTATTAAATGCAGAGGCACATGGGGCATGGGTAAACAGTAAAGCGTTAGAGGTTGCAGGTATAAATGCAAATACTCCTGATCCATTGTATGGAGAAATAGGTAGGTTAGAAAACGGAGAACCATCAGGATTTCTATATGAAACAGCTTTGGGTTTGGTGGGTGTTCTTGCTCTTGCTTCCTCAATGGAGAAGGACAAACGTTATGTAAAGGCCTATACTAAAAATGCTATAGAATTTGGCATAACATCAGTAAATGATATGCAGCCATATTTTGGATTAAATATGGGAGATTATGAAGCATATAGGGAATTAGAGGATAATGGAGAATTACATGTAAGGATACATTCAGCTGCCGATCTATTGGGGGATTTACAGAAAACAGCTGAGCTGAGGAGAAAACATAATACCGACAAGCGAAAAATTACTTTGTTAAAACAATTTATGGATGGTGTTCCTACAACCCATACTGCTTTGATGCTTAATGATTATGCTGACAGTCCTGGCAATAAGGGACTTCCTCTATCGGATCTTGATGCTATTGCCAAGGCTGTAGAGGAAGCCCATAAGCTAGAGTTTTCTATTAGACTACATTGTTGTGGAGATGGAGCTGCTAGAATGGCATTGGATTTTTATGAAAGTGCTATAAAGAAGTTTGGACAAAATAAAGCCAGACATGGTATAGAGCATTTTGAACTGGTACATCCTGATGATATACAAAGAGTCAGAGGCTTAGGTATAATCCCGTCAGTTCAACCAGAGCATCTTGCGATTACCCAGACTTTTGATGCTAATCCATATAGAATGACGTTGGGAGAAGCTAGGGCAGAGAAAACTTGGCCTCTTAAGAATCTTTATGATGCCGCTGGCGTTTTGGCCCTTGGCAGTGATTGTCCAGTTGTAGATAATGATCCATTTATAGAAATTTACAGAGCTGTCACAAGGCTCCATAATGATGGAGAACCTAAAGGTGGTTGGAATCCAAAGGAAAAGCTCACGATGTATGAAGTGTTGAGATCCTATACCTATGGTTCCGCCTACGGAACATCCAGGGAAAATGAACTTGGAACGTTGGAGATAGGCAAATTTGCAGATATTATGGTTCTTGATAAAAATCTATTCAATATAGAGGTATCAGAGATTAGAGATACCAAGGTTGATATGACAATTATGGACGGCCAAATTGTTTTTGAAAGATAAGTGGGTTTTATCTGTTTTTAAATGATACATATATACTTAAAATATCATCAATATATTAAAGAATGTAGCTGGAAGTTTTAATTTATCACTAAATACAGTCATGGAACCATCTAGAGGATTTGCAGTGGTGGCAGAGGAAATACAAGCAAGTATACTAAGTTTAAATGTTAAGAAACAATGGGTAATGTCTGACCTCTTGAAGATTTTATGCTTCAAGAGGTTTTTAAAATTTATGTTTCTCATATTTTTTCATCCTATATTATTAGCCTTTAGTGTATTGCTAAAGCTTTCATTTCTCCAAGTAGAGATTAAGTTCTAAATCCTGGAAGTAAGTGTAGTGGAATATTATTTAAAGAACATACAATCACAATATATTATTATTAATCCCTCCTTAAAATTTATTATATACAACAGAAAAGAAGGAATTTTAAAAAAAATGTAGAAAAATATGTCTTATGGTGTAGTATGTTAGATTCACATAATAACCATTATAAAATTTAATAATATTGATAATAGCAAACTTATTGAAAAATGAGGACGCAAAGCTATGGATCTAAGGGAAGTACTATTCCTATGATTGCCAGGTTGCCAAATATATAGTAGTAATAGGATATTAAACTATAGGGCGCCTTAAGTAAAGGGTGCTCTTATTTTTTATTAAATAGAAGTCAAAATAAATATCTTTAAATAAATATCTTAAGGGTTCCTATAAATATAAATATAAAAGTAAAATTTACAAGTAAGGTAGGTTTTTAAAATGGCCAGCAAGTATATTTATCAATTTAATATTCATGATATATTCAAAACCACTGATGAACAAAAGATTTTTATCGGTTCCTTTAAGGAAGATAACAGTAAATTTGTTATAATCAATATTTTAAATGTCCAAAGATTTCTACAGCAGGAAGTAAAGGAACAATTACAATTATTAAACAACTTAGTCTATTTTGAGGAGCTTAATGAAGGAATTGTTCTTGTCACTAGCTTCAAAAAATCCCAATATTTAGCAGAATATGTGAAGAATAATACCCTCACTATAGAAGAAGGTTTGAATTTAGCTTATCAGTATTTAAAAGGAATAGTGAAATATGATGGTTTTTCCAATGATATTAAGCATATTCTAATCGATGAGTCTCAAATAACTATAAAAGAAGGAAATATACTATTTAATGAATTGTTATTCCTAGAGGATGGGATGGTAGATTATGACCATAGCTTCAAGAGAGTGGCCCAAAGCGTAGCAGCTGTATTAAAAACAATTGTTTGTTCAAATATTAGTATTACAAATGTACAATCTAATGTCTTAGATGGAATAGTAGAATTTATAAAGGATTTAGAACAGGGAGATCATGAATATACAAATTTTCATGAAATTCTAAGGGATTTTCAGTTTCTCTATAGGGGTGGTTCCTATAATAGCCATCATTTACAGGAAGTATCAAAACTTTTAGAAGAGGATAATTATAATTCTTATAAAAAAAGACAACCTAAGAAACAACAAAATCATACTTTTATTAAAGCAACTATAGCAACAGCAGTTGTTGGAGTAGCCATTGCTGTATTAGCCCTTGGAATAGGAGATAGGTCTAAAACAGGGGATAGTGAATCAAATATACCTATGGCTTATTTTGAAGAAAATCAAATAGATAACCATTGGGAGTTTATAAATAATAGTATTGTTTTTGGTGATGATAATAAACTTAAAGAATTTTTATGGGAAGTTAGAAAAGAAGATAATGTTTTAAATCAATATTCTTCAAAGGATTTAAGCTTGTCTTTACAAGATGAAGGAAGATATGAGATTGCTCTAAGGGTAAAAGACGCAAATAGCAATTGGAGTGAAGAATTTAGTAGAGTGATAAGAATAATAGAAGAGGATGGAGAGGGGGATGACGACTTAACAAAACCTATACAAAGCAGCCATGTCATAGAAAATTTTGAAAAATATGATGTTTTCTATCCTGATTCGGATATTGTAACAACTGATGATACGATATTCCGAAGTGGAGAATATGCCCTAAAATTTTTAGGTACTTTCGATCATTTATCTAAGGATATCTTCTTAAATAATGTTAATATACAAAACAATGGGGTTCTTTCCCTCTGGATCATGACGGATGGCTTTGAAGACATTAAAATGGAGTTTCAAGGATATAATAGTGATGATGACTTAAAGTTTCAACATGCTATAGATTATAGTGCTAAAGTGATAGGACAGTGGGAAATGATATACTTTGATATCCCAATTGAAGGAATAATTAAAATAAAAACAGCTGTACTAAGCTCTAATACGACAGTGTGGATTGATGACATAAAAATTGATTCTTATAAATAACAAAATTAAAATAGTTAACAAACAATTTCAGGAACAATAAAAAACTATCAGAATTTTCCACTTCTGATAGTTTTTTTATAGATAACTATTATTTTTCTGAGGTTAACCATTTTTCACTAGTAACTCTAATGCCAAAGGCTCCCAAGGGGGCTGTAACTAGAATGGATAATACAGCAATTGCTAAAATAATTTCTCCTGATGGCACCCCCATAGCGAGGGGGACAGCTCCAATAGCCGCTTGAACAGTGGCTTTGGGCACATAAGAAATAACACAGAAAAACTTTTCCTGTCTGTTAAGATTTGTTCCGGCTACTGATATTAATACACCAATGCTTCTAGCGATTAACCCAATTGCAATAATTATTAAACCTATAAAACCTGAATCAATAGCCACATAAATATTTACTTCAGCACCTACAAGGACAAATAATAATAGCTGAGCAAATACCCATATTTTATTGAATTTATCACTTAGCCGTTTGGCCACAAAGGGATAATGCTCTAGGAGAATGAATCCAATGGTCATTACCCCTAGCAAGCTGGCAATAGGGATGAAACCTTCTAGGAACTCTTCAATACTATTAAGGACAATGGCAGCACCCAACACAATAAGCACTTTTTTGGTATCCCGCATAGAGTACTTTTTAAAGAGAAATACCATTAAAAATCCCACCATAACCCCTAAACCAATACCTAGGATAATAGAGATAGGTATGGTTAAAACCTGTCTAAATAAATTGATATCGCCACCACCATACAATCCTAAAAAAGCAGTAAATAGAGTAATGGCAAATACATCGTCTACGGAAGCCCCTGCTAAAATCAAAGTAGGAATTCCTTTATCCTCACCAACCTTTCTTTGTATTAAATCCAGCATACTAGGAACGATGACAGCTGGAGAAACAGCTGCTATAATAAATCCTAGAATTCCAGCTTCAATTCTTGAAATCCCCAATAAGTAGCTTGCCACCATCATAATCGTTAATCCCTCTAATATTCCAGGAATACAGCTCATTTTAATGGCAGGAACCCCAACTTTGTTTAAGGTGTCTTTATTAAGACCTAATCCAGCCCTTAATAAAATAATGATTAAAGCTATTTTTCTAAGGTCTGATGATATTGTTAAAATTTCTTTGCTGATTAGGTTAAAACCATAGGGCCCCATTGCTATGCCTAAAACCAACATACCTAATAATCCAGGCAATCTAATTTTTTCAAATGCTCTGTTGAAGATTAATCCCAAAAGAATAATACCAGCAAGACTCAAAGCCATACAACATACCTCCATTTCTCTATAGATGATAGTCTCTCCCCAAAAATCGAAAACAAAAACTCCTACCTAAATTTTAAATTTAAGTAGGAGTCATTAATTGCTTAAGCAATGGTTAGCGGTGAACTCCATCACCATCTATTAAATATCGTTATATATTACTATAACACAAAATCCCATAATATACAATATTGTTTAAAAATCATTGTGCTTTAATGAAATAAATGAAATAAATTGCTATTTTTATCATTGCTTAATAAATAGCCACACAATAAATTGTATCAAAACAAAAGCAAAAATATCAAAATTTTCACAAAATATATTTGAAGTAGTGTAAAATATATTTATAAAGATGTTAAAGAGCATAAGGGAGGATGTTTAATATGAATAGGGCTTATCTAGTGCTGTACCCCTTGACGGTTATTGTAAATCTACTGCCATTTATACCTATGTCCATGAAAGGAATATTAGGGATAATTTTTATTATCATTACTTCAATGAAGGTCAATTATAAGAATGGACTGATTATTGCTACATTATGGATTGTATTTGGATTTATCAATTATACTTTAGATATAAACGTAGATTATAGAATTCCAAAAGCTACTATGATTTTAGGCTCGGGATTATACTATTTTATTGCATATTATTTAGGAAAGTCAACAGAAAGTCTAAGGCGAAAAAATAAGCAGTTAAAGGGGGAAATACAGAAAAGGGAAAATATAGAGAATGAATTGAAGAAAAAGCTTACCATGATACAAAGCTTAATGAACACTATACCAAGCCCTATTTTTTTTAAAAATTTAGATTATAGATATATGGGTTGTAATCCTGCATTTGAGAAAGCTTTAGGAGTAAAAGAAGGAGATTTAATTGGCAAAACATCCTATGATATAAACGATAGAAAATCGGCAGACTTACTTTATAGTATGGACATACAACTCTTAGAAAGTGGCGGGGAGCAGGTCTATGAAACTACTATAAAATTTGCTGATGGCAGCTTAAGAAACATTATTTTTAATAAGGGTATATTTGCAGATGAAAAGGGTAATCCCCTTGGAATTGTGGGAGTCATGACAGATATTACAGATAAAAAACAAAGGGAGGTATTGAGACAAAAAGTAGTGGAGAAGAAGCGGGAAATTGATGAAATATTAGAGCATGACAAAATGAAGACTGAATTTTTTTCAAATATTTCCCATGAACTTAGAACACCTTTAAATGTAATATTAGGTTCTATACAGCTAATAGATCAATACATAACAGATGAAGCATATGATAAAAGTCAAGATAAAGTAAAAAAGGGTACTGTTATCATGAGACAAAACTGCTATAGGTTATTGAGACTTGTAAACAATCTTATAGATGTTAGTAAAATTGATGCCTCTGCATTTGAGATAAACCTAAGGAACTGTAACATAGTGACGATAGTAGAGGAAATAACCCTATCGGTATCAAGTTACATAGAAAATCGTGGAATAAGTCTCGTGTTTGATACTGATATAGAGGAGAAAGTTATCCCCTGTGATGATGAGAAAATAGAGAGAATTATGCTGAATCTACTTTCTAATGCTGTGAAATTTACACCAACAGGGGGAAGTATATTTGTCAGCATTCATGATAGAGGTAATAGCTTATGTATTAATGTAAGGGATACTGGAATAGGAATACCCCTAGAGAAACAGGGAGAAATATTTGAAAGATTTTGTCAGGTAACTGATCTGTTTTCAAGACAACATGAAGGTAGTGGTATAGGTCTAAATCTTGTAAAAAATCTTGTTGAAATGCATGGTGGAACAATTACTGTTACAAGTAAACTTGGCAAGGGAACCACTTTTACCATCAGCTTACCTACAACAACACTGGTGGAAGAAGCCATGGAACATAAGTCTTTTGAGGAACAACATTGCATTGAAAGGATCAGCATAGAATTTTCCGATATTTATTCCCCTAGACAAATAATATCTTAATTTAAATAGATAAGGAAAAACAGGGAAGCTCCTTAGGACAAGGGATCATATTGCTATAAGTAAATTTCTAGCATACAGATAGATAGTGATGACCAAATAGTCATCACTATCTATCTATATGAATCATTTCTTTTAATTTTTTTAAATGATCATGATCAGTTCTTAAGATTTTTTCAACCATTTCTAAACTGGTGGCATCCAAATCTCCTTGGATGATTTTTTCTACCATAGCAATCCCTTGATCTTCTCCATCATAGAGTTTTTTTAGCATGCTTTTTTCGCTTCTAAAGACCCCTTCAGCCTTTAACTTGGTTTGAGCCATAATCCCCACCATTCCAGTAGATTCTTTTGGTGTGCCACCAAGACTGATGATATGATCTGTGATTTCTATGGCATGCTGCTTGTGGTCCCTCAAAATATTACTAATTTCTTCTCTTGTCTGTTGATCTTCTATTTTAGCTAAAGTAGTTTCATAGCTTTCTATAGCCATATGTTCTCCCTGCAGCAGTTCATTTAATGTTTTTATATTTGGCTCATCCATTTAAAATTCCTCCTCTGTTTCATTCCTCTATTATAGAATAGTATTCCCAAAGCTTATAGAAGTAAACTCTTTCCATTGAGTTTCTTTGACTATCATGACAGGATATATAATTAGAAGATATTACAACTATCCATAGAGGAGATGAGAGAATATAATTAATTCAGGAAGTCGGAAAACATGTATGTTTTAGTGATTTCTAAAATAGTAGAAAGGTTGAGCTTATGACTATTGATTATTTATTTTATTTCTTTATCATTATTTTACTTACAGGTATCAGTTTTTCCTGCGGTTGGGTTGTTTACCACGGACTTAAGGACGGAGTTGTTTACACCAGGGGAAGGACTGCTGGTTACAAACGTGGGGGTCAGCCCATATCCTTTTGGTTTCAAATCATCATGGAATCAGTAATTGGTGTTACGATGCTTCGTTATCTTATATTCAAATGGTTTCCTGCATTTCCTCAGTTATGAAGATGGTATAAGAATGGAGGGTAGAATGTATGAATAAAAAAGCTGAAATTCTGAAGAGAAAAAGAAAGGCACAGGACCAAAGACAAGTGGCCGTCAATCAGGAAAATGAAGAGATAAAAAGCTTTATTTTTTTTCTTATGTTTTACCTCTTTCTTGGTATTTGTCAGCTAATAGGCAGGTTTTTTGATATTGATGTTTTAATTTACATGACTAGAATTAGGACAAGAGACACTTCTAGCTCTAGTGTAAGCTTTCCACCGATTGTTATAAGTATAGGAACTGCTTATATTGTTATGACAATTTTAGACAAACTACCTTATTTGACAATTTTAGTGGAAACTGGAAAAAAGCTAAGCCTAAGACTTCGGAAGTATCATAGACTCTATAGAATTGCAAAGTTTGTATATAAGCATCCGATATGGTCTTACCTCATGGCAACGACAATCCATACAATTATTGAAACCTTCTTGATCTATGTTGTAAAAATTTAACTTGGTTTAGCATTTTAGACTGTAAAACTAGAAAGGTGATTAATTTGTCATTTATAAAAGCTATAGGGAGAATTTCCCTAAAAATATTTAAATATATTCTACTTATAATTATTCTTGTAACTTTACCCATTCTTAGCTGGTTCATCATGGGGCAGATTCAAGCATTGATCCTTGTTCCAGATGATTTTATTATGTGGGCAGTAGGGGACTCAATTCCCACATTGGCTTTGTTCCTCTTCATGATGATTGCTTATCCTGTGATTAATTTCACCCACATAAAAAAAGACCAGACATTTCTAAAAGCCTCTAACCTTGTCAAAAGGCATAAGAAAGTCAGTATTACTGCTTTTTTAGGTGTCGCTATGATTATAGGATACTACATGTTTACAAATGCAAGTGTTATTTCCAGTGATAAAATTGTTACCCACGGTTTCTTTTATCCCCAGGGTAAGGAATATTCCTATTCCGATATAAAAGCCCTTCATACGGGAACATATAATAGAACTATTCCCTTTATACGAGATAAGGGAGAATTCTATTATATTATTGAACTAAATAATGGTAAGAAAATCAATCTTGCCAATATAGGTGGTGTTAAGGATCATCGGGATAGCTGGCTAACCTTTATGGAGCTAGATCAGGTCTTTACGGAATTGGATGTAGTTAAAAATGTTGATGCTAAAAATTTTGATTCCCATCTAAAGAACTTAGACCCCCTATATAGGGGCAGAATACAAAATATTTTTGAGAATGTAAAGTAGCATTGTCTCTGTCAATATGCAGTCTATTGAAGAATAGTATTATTAAAAAATTTATTATAGGATCCTAACGAAAATCCAATAATTTCTGTTCTTCTAACCAAGCCCTCAGATGATTAACAAATTTTTGTGAAGCATTAGAGAGGTTTTGTAGGGAATAGGCTGCAATTCCTATGGTACGATAATGGCTGCCTTTTAAATTAACAGAACAAATATTGGATTGAAGATTGGGTATAGCCATTTCAGGAAGAATGCTAATGCCCAAGTCTTTTTGTACCATTGCTATAATGGCCTGTTCTTCTAATACTTCGTATCTAATATTAGGTATGATTTTATTGACTTTCAGTATTTGCCTAACGTCATGATTTTTACCCCATTTAGGCATAATAAAGGGTTCGTCTTTTATTTCTCGAAAATCAATTAGATCTCGGCAGCCTAAGGGGTGTTGATGGGGTAGAATACACACCATTTTATCCTTTTTTAAGGGAATAAAGTCAAAGGATTTATTAGCTGCCAAAACCATAAATCCAAAATCTACAGCACCATTTGCGATCCAATAGTTAATTTCATCATAGTCTCCTTCCAATAGTTTGATATGTATAGAAGGATAATTATTTTGAAATTCCTTTATCACCCCAGGTAACCATTGGGTAGAAACACTTGTAAATGTGCCGATTCGTACCGTGCCAACTTGAAGTCCATTTATTGCTGCTACTTCCTGCTTTAGTTGTTCATCCAATTGTAAAATTTCATGGATATATTTTAAAAGGTACTCTCCATTACTCGTTAAACTAATACCTGAACGATTTCTAATAAGTAGAGGAAATCCAAATTCTAACTCTAAACTAGAAATAGCATGGCTGATACCAGACTGTGTTAAATTCAGGGCCTCAGCAGCCCTAGTTAAGCTCCCAAGTTCAACAGTTGTACTAAATATTCCATACTTTAAAAGAGACATAGCATCCTCCTATATACATGAATTTATTTCATGCAAAATATTATAAACATTCATTTTACTAATACAAATTATACCTGTATAGTATTGAGTAGGCAATAATCAATTTTCCATACTAATCTTTAAGTACTTTAATGAAAAGGGGAATTTTTATGAAAACTCAATTAAAGGCAGATTTAATGATGTTAATGGTTACAGCGATTTGGGGTTCATCCTATTTGTTTATGAAAATGGGACTGAATACTATTCAGGAATTTAATTTTATAGGATTGCGATTTGGTATTGCTTTTATCTTATCTGCAATAGTATTTCATAAACGTTTAATGAAAGCTGAATTTAAGACAGTGAAGTATGCTTTTATCCTTGGGTCCATTTTATTTTCAGTCTTTGCTGCCATCACTTTGGGTTTAAAAACTACAACAGCTTCAAATGCTGGGTTTTTAGTAAGTCTTACTGTTATATTTGTCCCTATCCTATCGGCTGTTTTTTTAAAGAAGATACCAGAAAAAAGGATTTGCTTAGGAGCCTGCCTGGCGGTGCTGGGGATTGCTTTACTAACTTTAAATAGTCAGTTCATAATTAATACTGGTGACTTGTTGTGCATTTTAGGGGCTCTGTTCTTTGCAATACATATTATCGTTACAGGAAAATTAACAAAAGATGTAGATTCAATTATGTTGGGGGTTTTACAGCTTGGATTTACAGGAGGATGGGGATTTATACTTGCATTTGTGCTGGAAACACCTACATTACCAAATACTTCTGAAGCTTGGTTAGCTGTATTGGCATTAAGCATCCTGTGTAGTGCTATAGGATTTACCCTTCAAACAGTGGCACAAAAATATACTACTCCAACCCATATTGGGCTTATTTTTTCACTAGAGCCTGTTTTCACTGCAGTATTTGCTTTTATATTTATAGGTGAAATGCTTTCTATAAGAGGATATATTGGAGCAGTAATTGTATTATTAGGGGTGGTTAATGCTGAAATAGATTTTAAAAATATATTTATAAAAAGAAGGGGAGAACAAGCAAATACTTGGTAAAATAATTTCATTAGTTTAACACAAAAGATAAATCATCATAAAGACCAGTATAACATTTTTTCAAAAGGATACTTTAAATTTTTAACAATTATTGATTAATAGAAAGGCTATGTTAAATTTCATTGTTGATTTTAGACTGAATTGTAATTTTAGTATAAGTCATAGAGGTTTGTCATCCTGAAGGCAATGGAGGATCTAGTCTTTTAGCTCTAAAACTAAGATTCTTCGTTATCACTCAGGATGACTGGACCCTAACATTTCATATTTTTTCAAATATCAACATTTATCATTAACAGAGGGAATAGAAAATAAAAGCTCCTTTCTGATAAGAATTATTAAAACAATCCACATCAGAGAGGAGTACTTTTTTAAAGAAACATTTAAAATTTTACCAATGTAAAGCCTTAGGATGATATAGCTTTATTGAAAACTATTATTATTTGAACTTTCATTCTTGCTTTTTTGAACTTTTTGCTTAGTGTTTTGTAATTCCTGTTGTCCTACAGCATTAGAAGTATTTAAAGTTGGAACACTAGAGGTCATTCCTTGATTAGTAGTTTGATTGTTTAAATCCTGCTTTGCACTCTGCAATTCCTGTTGTCCTACAGATTTTGAATTTTTCAAACTAGGAGTTTTCCCTGAAAATTTATTATTCATACTATATTACCTCCATAAATATTATTAGTAAGTAATTTAACTTACCGATAATAGTATCTGTAGTTTTATATAAAATATGGTTTGTAAATAATGAATAAATTAGTGAAAGATGCTAGCATAATTATTTTAAATAAACAACAATAGTAAAAAAACAGGATATTTTTATAACCATCTTAAAGTCCTTTAATAAATATTAATTTCTAGTTTTTCTCCATCCCATACAATGTCTTTTATAAGGATTTGTAGGATTTTTTTCTTTTCGTAAAAATCAGCTTCATGCAACAAAGTAAAAAAATTTTTAAACATACCTTCGGTTATTTGTAATTCAGGGGGTACTATGGTAATGAATTCATCAATATTTATTAATGTACCCAGCTGTTCCCTGGTATCACGGATTTTTTTATCTATTTTTTCAATTTCTTGCAGAATGTATTTCTCTGCTGTAGATCCTTGATTTTCAGCTAATTTTAGGGTGAGGATGGATATAGTGTTTTCATAGGTGTCTAACTTTTTTTTAAGGCTTAGGTTTAATGGATTGTTATTTTCAAATTCCTTTAGACTTAGAAGGGTATTTCTTCTTGTAAGGAGCACATCGATGAATTTACTAGAGGAGGTTGTAAATTTTTTTAATTCCTTTAGGACTATTTCCTCCGCCTGTTTGCCATTGAGGTTAATCATTGTACAAAGGCTGCTACGGGAACGTTCCTTTAAAGTACATTTATAATAATGATGCAGAATTTCTCCATTTTTAGTTTTATAGGTTACCTTTAGCTTTGAACCACAGCTGTTACAGAGGAGAAGAGGGGTTAAGAGAGCCACTCGACTGTTTCCCTCTCTGGGAGCTTTTTTACTATTTTTCTTTAATTGACTTTGTACTTGAATCCAATCCATAGAAGAAATAATCCCTTGATGCTTACTAATAGCCACGATCCAATCGGTATATTTTTTTAATCTACAGGTCTTGCTTTTCTCTTGATGTTTATTATAAACGAGGACACCATACCTTCCGTTAAAGGCTTCTTTAGGGCTAGCCACATCCATTCCCAAGCTCTGAAAGTATTGGTGTAGGCTTTCATCTGCTACTGCATAAACAGGATTCATAAGGATAAGTTTTAAACTACTTTTATCAAAACACTTATTGTTCTTTGTTCTTAAATGTTTTTTTAAACACCAACTTTCCAATTGGCTAAGGCTGTTTAACTGTAAATATTTTTCATAGATGATTTTCACTATTTCTAGTTCTTTTTGAATGGGGGTTAATTGATACATCCTTTTCTTGTTCATATGATGATCATAATAAGTAATAGCTTCACTTTTAAAGCCGGTGGGGGTAACACCTCCTAGCCATCTGCCTGTACGGGCTAATTGTATCATATTGTCTCGAATACGTTCAGCAATTGTTTCTCTTTCAAGTTGAGCAAATACTAGAGCAATATACATCATTGCTCTCCCCATAGGGGTAGATGTATCAAACTGTTCTTTGATGGAGACAAAGGCAACATCATGGCTTTGTAGAAGTTCTACAAGTTTAGTAAAATCAGTTATATTTCTACTGATTCGGTCAAGACGGTAGCAAATCAGCACATCAAACTTTTTTTCTTTGGCATCCTCCATCATTTTTTTAAATTGTGGTCTATCTATGTTTCCACCTGAAAACCCTTCATCATCATAAATAATAAAACTTTTTCCTTCAAAGTGAAGTTGCCCATATTCTTTACACAGAGCCACTTGATTTTGAACGGACTCACCCTTATCGGTGAATTTAGATTTTCTAGAATAGATTGCAATTGTCTTTATTGCTATCACCACCTTTTCCCCAGTTGTTGATAGACAGGATTGATCCCATCAACATTGAGGAAGTTTCATCCTATTAATATAACAATTATGCTGATAGAGGATAGAATAGTCCAATCCTTCAACATCATAGGATGTCTTAAGGAGGTGGAGAATTTATGAGAAAAGGACAGGAAATCAAAGTAGTGGTGAATAAACCTAATCAAGAAAATCTAGAAAAGCTTGTGGCTGAGGCTGTGGCTGAAGTAACTATCCATAGGATTAATAAGCTTCCAGAAAATCAAAGGCTGTATATGTTAGAAGAAATAATAAAAAAGCTTCAAGCTAAAAACACCTCTAACTGGTAGTTCAAATACTTATTTATAGGATATTTCCGATTTAATTATAAGTTTTTAAAGTCTTGGATTTTTTTATCATCAAGCCTACAGGTTTTATTAAAATCATTCCAATTGATAGTACTTCTCTTATGACTTTGCCATTCATAGAGTCCTATATACTCTCTAATAAAATGGATACAATATCTGGTGTAGTATCTTGAAACAAAGACAAATTCCCCACCTTCAATATCTGTACCTATAATGGAAATCCTTATTAAAATATTCTTATCTTGATAGATGGCGGCCTTCAAGTAGTCTAACAGCTCTTTGTTTTTCTCATCATGCAAATCAATATCCCAGTAGAGGAGCTTCTCAAAGTAATGATACTGCTGTGCCATATGGAGTATTCTTTTTCTATTACTTTCTTCATATTCAAAGACCTCTAATACTCGATTGACATTTACCAATGCTCGACCCTTATTCCCAACCCTTACGGATAAATAAAATCTATCGTTATTATCTTTATATCTTATAAATATTTTGTTGGTTATAATAATGTTTCTTGGACGTTTCACTAGGTAATACAGGAACATACCAGTAAATGTAGAATTAATGATTACACCTGAAAAGCCTTGAAGAACAGTAAGAAACTTCCCCAATTGATCTACTGCCGTAATATCTCCATAGCCTATAGTCAGGTAAGTAATACCACTAAAGTAAAGGGCATCATGAAAATATAAACTTTGACTATTTTCTATATGTTCTTCAATCCAATTACTATTAACAATAACACAGTGTTGATAATATAAATAAGCAAAAGAAATAATATTTAATCCAACCAACAGAATATAAATTGCTAATAATTTCAAGACTCTTTTTAATATATCCATTTTTTATATCCCTTCATTTATTACATTTCATTATTAGCATTTCTTAAGGAGGGGATTTATATTACTGTTAATATAAGATCAAAATATTCAATTGGTATTATAAATTAGAGTAGCATTTAAGACTAAATAGCTTCTGCTATATCATGGGTAACCATAATAGCGGTTTTTTGTTCTCGCTTTAAAATACCAGCGATATCATCACTAACTGCTAAACGACTTTGATAATCTAATGCTGAAAAAGGTTCATCCAACAGCAGGAGCTCTGGCTCGATTGCCAGGGTTCTAATAAGAGCCACCCTTTGACGCATTCCTCCTGATAGTTGATTAGGATAATGGTTTTTGAATTCTCCTAGACCATAAGTATCCAATAATTTTTCTACTCTTTTAATACTATCTAAAGTCACTTTTTTTTGAATTTCCAATCCAATTAAAACATTTTCCATAATAGTACGCCATTGAAACAAGTGATCGCTTTGAAACATATAGCCAATGGCCTTGGTAGTATTTTTTATTTTTTCACCATAAATGAAAACCTCGCCAGAACTAGGCTTTATCAATCCCGCAATAATAGATAATATCGTAGATTTACCACAACCGCTGGGACCTACGATAGTCACAATTTCTCCTTTATTAATATCAAAGGAAAGATTATCTAAAGCTTTTGTCTCTCCATCTAACGTATGATAAGTCATAGAGATATTTTTAATTTCAACAAATTTCTTTTCTTCCACAGGCATACCTCCTTTGTAAAGCAAGTGATAAAATACAATCTATGCTATATATTATGAGAAAAAGTGAATTATGTTACAACGGCAATAAAAAACCAGAGGAATCCGTCCACGGGGCACTATAAGACGCCTTTATCTTCTTTAGATATTATAGCGTTTCCTAAAATTCTCCTATAGTTAGTATAAGGAACTACCAAAACAAACATAAAAACATATTTAAAATATTTTATAATTTTTTTAAAATTAAAAATAATTAAATTAATTATAAAAATATGGTATAATAAGGATAATTATATACAACATTTTCCACAGTTTTTCATGGATAAATTTATTGAGGGAGAAGGGATTTCATGGAAAAAATGATATTAGCAGACTTAATAGCAGGTATGAAGATTGGGAAAGATGTTATTAGCAAAGGTGGCATGAAGCTTGTGCCAAAGGGAAGCATTTTATCTCTTTCCACTATTGAATATTTACGGAGCTGGGGAGTTAGTGACGTATATATTGAAGAAGAAAAACAAGAAATTATTACAGGAAGAAAAGAGAAACAAAAACAAATTACAAATACATATAAGAAATCTCTTGATACAACAATAGAATTTTTAGAAGGATTAAAGACGAGCAATCAGTTAAAAATAAAGGAAGTAAGAAATGTTATAAATGAATTGAATGATTTAACAGAAATATTACCTACTATACAGGTGGTAAATCAATTAAAACAACAGGACACCTATACCCAACAGCACAGTATGAATGTTGCTATATATTCTCTTTTTATGGGGAGATGGCTAAACTTAGATGAGACAACCCTCAAAAAGCTATGTTATGCTGCCCTTCTCCATGACATTGGAAAGATAAGAGTTGCTGAAGATATTATACTAAAGCCTGGGAAACTCACCAAAAAAGAATGTCAAGAAGTAAAAAAACACACTATTTATGGTTATAATATCATCAAAGAAAATCCCAATTTGAGTCATCAAATAGCCTTAGGAGTTTTACAGCATCATGAAAGGCAGGACGGTTCAGGCTATCCTTTTGGGATAGATGGTACCAAAATCCATTTATTTGCAAAGATTATCGCTGTGGCCGACATATATGATGCTATTACCTCTGATAGAACCTATAAAGAAAGACAGTCCCCTTTCATAGCTGCCGAAGTTTTGACTGAACAATGTTTTGGCATTCTAGATACAGAAATCGTAAAGATCTTTATAGAAAAACTAGCTGATTTTTATATAGGCTCTTCTGTGATTTTAAACAACGGAGAAATTGGACAAATCATCACTAAAAATCCAGTATTTCCCACAAGACCTCTTGTAAAAGTAGGAGAAAGATTTATAGATTTAAGTAAGGAAAGATCTATTGGTATACAAGATATTTTAATAGCTTAATGATGATAATAGGTGGTTCAAAATTGAACCACCTAAAAATTTTCAATCAATCAAATCATTTTTTTCTTATGAAGTATATAAATAACTGCAAAGCCTATAACGACGAATAAAAAGGTTAAAATTCCTTGCATCAATAATGACATATATTTCCCCTCCTAGTATCCTTATCGATTAAATATCCCATACTATTAGTATCAATTTTAAATATAAGTTTATTCAGTGGAGGTATAGAGATGAGGGTAGCCATAGAAGTAATATTACAGACGATTTTAGCATTCTTCTCAATACTATTTATTACTAGGATATTGGGAAGACAGCAAGTATCTCAATTAACAATGC
The DNA here is from genome assembly GCF_900100845.1 of Natronincola ferrireducens. Taxonomy (NCBI): domain Bacteria; kingdom Bacillati; phylum Bacillota; class Clostridia; order Peptostreptococcales; family Natronincolaceae; genus Natronincola; species Natronincola ferrireducens. Next base: position 887,665 of record NZ_FNFP01000001.1, read on the forward strand.
ATGAATATGTGAATGGTATCACCTTTGGCTCTATAGCAGCTACCCTTGCTACCGATGTAAATCAAAGAACTTGGCAGCATTTAATTGGACTGATTTTATTTGGGATTCTGACCTTTCTTGTTTCTTATATCAGCATAAAAAATCTTGCTATTGCTAGGGTAATTCAGGGGGAGCCAGTAATCGTTATACAGGATGGAAAAATTTTAGAAAAAAATTTAGCAAAGTTTCATTATACCCTAGATGATTTAAATCATCTGCTGAGAAAGAAGGATGTTTTTAGCTTAAATGACATCAGGTATGGAATCTTGGAGACAACAGGGGAGATAAGCATTATAAAAATAGGAACAAAGGTTAATCCCACGGCAGAAGACTTGGGAATTGTAGGAAAACAGGATGAGATAGTCACTGAAGTAATTGTAGCAGGAAATATTATTTATGAAAACCTAAAACAACAGAATTTAACGGTGAAGTGGTTAATTGAGGAACTTAAGATACAGGGGATAAAGGATCTAAAGGAAGTATTTTATGGCACCATTGATTCTGAAAAACGCCTTTATATCGATAAAATAGAAGATCATTTTCCAATGGAAAAATAAAATCAGACTTAATTCAGCAGGAATCCTAAGAAGTATTGGCTGTCCATAAGGGTTTCATGAAGGAAAGAAAACCAGCTAAAAATCAAGGGGATGGGTATACTGATTGTTAGCAACCAGTGTACCTGTCCCCTTGATTTCTATTGGATACCCAACTTAGCATCTAATTTCCCAGCTTCGTCTAGGGCATATAAATCATCGCAGCCTCCGATAAACTCTCCATGGATAAAGATTTGGGGTACTGTATCCCACCCGGTTTTCTTTTTAATCTCTTGGAAGATGGCGTCATTATGGGTAACATCAACCTCATTGAAGGCGACGTTTTTCTTTTGTAAGAGGGCTACAGCTCTTTTGCAATAGGGACAATAATTTTTTGTATAGATACTAACATCCATAAGTGCATTCCACCTTTCTATAAGTATGTAGAAATATAATACCCAATTATCTTATGAATAATAAAAAATATTATTGATTTATTAATAGATATTAATATTCACCATGAATAGGATTAAATTTTGTAATTATATAAAGCCATGGTAAATGGCATTTATTGCCCTTTCAAAATCCTCTGTCTCTACACCAACAATAATATTAATCTCACTAGAACCCTGATCGATCATGCGGATATTGATACCTTCATTAGCCAGGGCAGTAAAAAGCTTAGCAGAGATTCCAGGGGTATAGGCCATACCGTGTCCAACAGTGGCAATTAGAGCCATATTTGGATAGACCTCAATCAAGTCTGGATCGCATAATTGTTCGATTTCATTTAACAGTTTATCAAGCTTACCATCCAGTTGAAAATCAGTTAAAACTATAGATACGGTATCAATTCCTGAGGGTAAATGCTGTAAGTAGATGTTATTGTCCTCCAATATTGTCAACAGCTTTCGCATAAAGCTAACATCTGACTTCATACGATTTTTTTCAATAGCAATAACAGTAAAATCCTTTCTTCCCGCTATGCCAGTAATGGTTCCAGCAGGAGATACAGGATCACAATAGCTGACAATCATAGTTCCAGCACTATGGGGATCATTGGTGTTTCTTATATTTATGGGTATACCAGCATCTAGAACGGGAAAAATTGTTTCCTCATGCAGGACTGAGGCCCCCATATAGGAAAGCTCCCTTAACTCACGATATGTAATTTTTTCAATTGATTTTGGATTACTTACAATAGTAGGATCTGTCATCAATAGACCCGAAACATCTGTCCAGTTTTCATAAACGACAGCCTCTACAGCTCTGGATACAAGAGCCCCTGTTATATCAGAGCCACCTCTTGAAAAAATTTTGATATCTCCATTGGGTAAGCCCCCGTAAAAACCAGGAATTACTGCCCTTTCTTTTTTTAATAGACATTCCTTCATCTTTATGTCTGTCAATTCCATATCCAAAGTATGATCTTCTTGGAAAACGATAATATCCTTTGGATCAACAAATTCATACCCCAACAGATCCGCCAAAACAACACCATTAAGGTATTCTCCCCTACTGACTATATAATCTAAAGATCCGCCATTTTCCATCTCCTGCTTTATATGTAAAAGATAGGGTTGAAGATCAAGGGATAAACCCAACTCCCTTATTATTTCTAGATAACGATTAGCGATAATATCAAAAGTATCATAAAAATTTACCTGGTGCTGTATTTGTGAATGACATAAATAAAGGAGATCTGTGATCTTTGTATCCCCTTTATTTCGTTTTCCTGGAGCCGATGGAATGACATACCGTCTTTCTTTATCGGATGAAATAATAGTTTTTACCTTTTTAAATTGATTGGCATCCGCCAATGAAGTTCCACCAAATTTAGCTACTTTTATTTCCATGATTTTTCCCCCTTAACAATGATGAATAAAACTTTATGAAAATTCCTAGTAAGAACTTAAACTATTTAACTATTATACGCAGTTAAAAAACAAATGTCAATGACAAGAGGACAAAATATATTTCAGAATAAAATATGGATTGTTAAAAGTTATTTTTCCAACAATCCATAACATTTAAAAAGTCTCTTAAAAGTTTATAACTTCTTAAATAGCCTACTGCTAAATTCCATTAGAATTTTTAATACATATAATTCAATGTGTAGTTATTTATACTGATGGTAAAGAAACCCTCTAGTATCATAAAAGAGAATATAAAGTGAAGGATTATTAAAAAGGATACAAAGGATAGTTAGATATGGTGGGAAAAAGACTTATAAAAAAACAAACCTTTATGTAGGACTTTGAAGAATACTACATAAAGGCAGTTAAAATGACAACATATAGGATTAAAGATTTAGTTCCTGTAAAAATTCACCCACCAGTCTATCATATTCTCCTTTGTTTTTAGAATAGGCCTGAACATGACCTGCATTAGGAGCCAAATATAGTTTTTTGGCTCCTTTTTTAATGGTATACATATCAATTGTCATGTTGTAGGGGATATAGGCATCTTCTACACCATGAATGAAAAAGATAGGAGTAGATATATCTTTAATAGAATCTATAGGAGTAACATCCTTAAGGGCTACTCCAGTTCTCCACCTATTTAAATAATCAGCAATCATTAAAAAGGGAAAAGTAGGTAAATGATACTCTACCTTGAGGCGATACTTTAAAATGCCATAAAGGCTAGAATAAGGACAATCAGCTATATAAAAAGATATTCTAGGATCTATAGCAGCATTTTGTAATAGTATTGCAGCCCCCATAGACTCCCCATGAATACCAATTTTACAATCAACCCCACATTTTTCATATACCCAATCAACCCAAGCCTTTAAATCATACTTTTCATAAAAGCCATAGGTGGTATTTCTACCACCACTTTTGCCATGGTTTCTATGGTCATAAAGGAGGACGTTAAACCCCCTCTTCAAATAAATATTCATATATTTAACACAGCCATAGAGGGTATAGGTAATGCCATGACATAGAATAACAGTTTTTTTAGATCCCTCTACAGGAAAATAGAGACCATAGAGACTATAGTCATAGGAGGATTTTATGGAAATCTCTTCCCTATAGAGACTTTCAAACAACTCATCATCTAATCTACCAGCTTCCTTTTCCTTGTGGTAGGTTGCTTCATGGGATAGGGTTTTAGGATAAATAACGATATTAGATAAATAAAATCCAATAATTATAATAAATGACATAACAATTAATAAAAAAGCAAATAAAAACAACAAAATAAAACCTCCTTTAACAAAACTAAGCTATAAATAAATGGTATAATAAAGAAATGAAAATAACAAGTAATCTATGGGCTTTTTAAATTAGGAGGAGTATAGATGGCATACACCTATATATTAGAATGCAATGACAGTACTTTTTATATCGGCTGGACCACCGATTTAGAAAATAGAGTAAAGGTACATAATGAAGGGAAAGGCGCTCGATATACTCGGGGCAGAAGACCAGTAAAACTCCTATACTGGGAGAGTCATGACAATCGTAGTGAGGCCCAGAAAAGAGAAGCGGCCCTAAGGCGTTTAAATCGAAGGGAAAAGGAGGAATTAATTAATAAATTCACAAAAAAACTAATTAATATTCAGGAATAGATATACATTATATAGGTAAATATGATATACTAAGTATGACAAACATACGTTCTAGAGAACTAAATCTATAGGGGGATAGCAATTACCAAATGAATGACAAAGAGAGCACATTAGAGAAAATAAGAAAGCAGTTAAATAATGTTTTAGAAGAAAACGATGGAAAAGTGACAGAGAAAGTTATAAAAATCAGCAAAGAATTGGACAGTATAATTGTTGCAGAAGTAAAAAAAGAAAAATCCTCATAATCATATGAGGATTTTTGTGTGGGGTGATTATTAAGCTTCTTCTGCTGGTGGGGTGAAGGTTCTTTGAGCTAATTCATTGTCTAACATATAGATAGCATGGCTATTTTCACCAATTCTTTTAATTTTGTTAATAATAGTAGTCATCATAGCTTCTTCTTCTACCTGCTCATCGATGAACCAGTTTAAAAAGCTTACGGCAGCATAATTTTTCTCTTGGATTGCTATATCCATTAATAGATTAATTCTGCTTGTAACAAATTTTTCATGATTTAAAGCATCAGTAAACACCTCTTCTAAAGAAGAAAAATCGTTTTTGGGGTCCTCAAAGCCTTGAACGATAACACGGTTACCTAATTCATTGATAAAATCAAAAAACTTCATGGCGTGGAATCTTTCTTCTTCAGCTTGAACGATGAAGAAGTTGGCAAATCCCTCTAAGTCCAAATCTTTACAATAAGCTGCCATGGCTAGATAGTAATTGGCAGAAGCAGCCTCATACTTGAACTGATCATTAAATTCTTTTGCTAGTTTTTCTGATAACATAAATAATACCTCCTAAATAATTTAGTTTTACTAATACTTATCCAAAATATTCCTTATATAAAAATATTATAGAAAATTCTTAAAAAAATAACAATGGGATTTTCTAATTTTAACCATATTATTTATAATATAGTTCCTATATTATAATATGTACACTATTCCTAGAAAAATAAACAGACAATTTATATTTTATCAAAATATTTTGACTAAAAAGTCTTCATCTTTTAAGATAAATATAGAGATGCAAAGAGAGAGGTTTTTTTTATGGCGTAAAAAAGTTATAATAAGCTTAACATAGCCTTAATAATTGAAGGAGGAGACATATGAAGTATAAACTATTGGCAACAGATATGGATGGAACTTTATTGATGAATAACAAAGCGCTATCCAGTGAAAATATAGAAGCCTTAAGAAGGGCAAAGGAAAAAGGATTGGAAATAGTTATTTGTACTGGAAGACCCTATGTAACCGTGAAGCCCTATTTAGAAATGTTAGGCTTCGATTGTTGGGTAGTAACAAATAACGGTGCTATTATTCGGAACAAAGAGGGAGAAATTGTTTCTGTAACCCTTATGGAGGATGAGACGTTGGGTCAGGTCCTTAAAATATTGGAGAAAGATGATGTTGATTACCATGTTTCCGATGAAAAATTCACCTATATCAGAAGTATAGGTCAAAGAATAAGACTTATTCGAAGCTTTCTATTGCAAACAGAGATGGCCTATTGGAAGGCTTACCTTTTATCCATATGGGCGGTTGTGTTCAATGGTAGTCATAAAAAGGTGGACTTTTCTAGCTTTGTAAACAAGGGTGGTAGGGCTGCCAGTGTTTTTATTTATTCAAAGGATAGAAAAAAACTGGAAAATTTAAAGAAAGAGATGAAAAAAATAAAGAGAATAGATCTTACTAGTTCAGGCATTGATAATATAGAGATATTGCACGAAAACGCAACAAAGGGAAAAGCTTTAGAAAGGTTAAGCAACATGTTAAATATTGAAAAAGAGGAAATGATAGCTGTGGGGGACAATTATAATGATTTATCAATGATTGCCTACGCTGGTTTAGGGGTAGCCATGGAAAATGGAGAAGAAGAGGTAATAGAGGCTGCTGACTGGATAACCACCACCAATGAGAATCATGGAATAGCTCATCTGCTAGAAAATTGTCCTGATATTTATGAAAAAATATAAATTTATAAAATACAAACCCCTCCTTCCTCACCCTATAGATACAATATTTCTTAAAAAGAAGCATTGTATCTATGCAAAAAATATTGTACCCCAATTGAATCTATTGTATAATGTTTTTATTAGGAACAATACATAGGAAATATGAGGGGAGAAACAACGATGACGGAAAAATTAACGGTTGCCAGGAAAGAAAACAGTGCTTTAAGTCAAAGTAGTAAAACAAAGGATTTGGTTCTTACGGCGTTATTAACAGCATTGGTATTTGTTGCTACTAAATTCATTAATTTTCAACTACCTTTCTCTATACATGGGGGATTGATTCACTTAGGCAATACGATGTTATTTGCAGTGGCTATTGTTTTTGGGGCTAAAAAAGGAGCTATATCTGGAGCCTTTGGTATGGGCTTGTTTGATTTGGTATCAGGTTGGGTTATATGGGCCCCCTTTACTTTTATCATCAGAGGAGTCATGGGTTGGTTAATTGGAAGGATAGCCAACGACAAAGGTAGAAATGGTACTAGCTTTAAGTGGAACATTATCGGTATTTTAGTTAGCAGCATATGGATGATTGTTGGATATTACATAGCAGAGGTTATCATTTATGGTAACTGGTTTACACCACTAACGGCTATACCAGGGGATATTACACAAATTATTTTAGGAATTATTTTAGGTATGCCATTGGTAGCAGCTTTAAAGAAAACAAAAGTAGTATAATTAACTTGTTATCGGGAGGAATAATCATGAAGAATCCTTTAATTATGACACCAGGACCTACTTATGTTAATGAGGAAGTTAGAAGAGCATTGTCTAAGGAAATAACAAACCCTGATTTAGATTTAGATTTCTATAATTTTTATAGAGAAACCTGCAATAAATTAAAACAATTGTTAAATACGAAGAACGATGTACTTATACTGAGTGGTGAAGGTATATTAGGCTTAGAGGCAGCTTGTGCATCTTTGATAGAACCAGGAGATAGAGTGTTGGTAATTGACAATGGTATTTTTGGTAATGGGTTTGCAGACTTTGTGAAGATGTATGGGGGAGAAGTGGTGGTTTTTCGAGGGGACTATGAAAGAGCCATCGATGTAGAAGAACTGGAAAATTTTTTGAAGGAAAATCATGACTTTAAATTAGCTACATTAGTACATTGTGAAACACCCTCTGGTATAACAAATCCAGTGGATAAGATTTGTCCTATACTGAAAAAACATGGCATTCTTACAGTAGTAGATGCTGTATCTGCCATAGGGGGAGAACCCCTTGAGGTAGACAAGTGGCAAATAGATATGGTCATAGGAGGCTCTCAAAAAGTTTTATCTGCCCCCCCTGGATTGACCTTCTTAAGCATTAGTGCAGCAGCTTGGGAAAAAATGCTGATGAGACATACTCCTATAACAGGATACTATTGTAATTTGACGATATGGAAAAATTGGGATGAGGAAAAATGGTTCCCTTACACCCAACCTATTAGCGATATTTATGGTTTAAGGGCGGCTGTAGATATACTACTAGAGGATACTGAAGCTTTAGCCAGACATAGAAGGATTGCTGAAGCTGTTAGAAAAACCCTCACAGACAGTGGCTTGGAGCTATATCCTAAGGGAGGCTTTTCAAATACCGTTACAACCCTTATGGTACCAGAGGCAATAAACTTTAAAGATGTTTATGAAGGTATGTTAAAGGAACATGGAGTTTTGATTGCTGGGGCATTTGGCTTCTTAAAGGACAAGGTAATCCGTATTGGACATATGGGTGAAAACTGTTATGAAGAAAAGCTTTACATTACCCTTAAGGGATTAAATCAAGTACTTAGGAATCTTGGAGTGGATTTAAAGGGAGAGCTTCATAAGCTATTTATTGAAAATATATAATTTTCATAGGGACGAAGACTTTTCTTCGTCTTATTTTGTGTTTTGTCATCCCTAACTATTTAAAATGTAGCTACTATTTTGTATAATAATAGATATTGATTTTTAAAGATTAATAAAAATAGGGGGCCTAACAATGGTGACATTTGAAGATATAAAAAAGGCAAGGCAACGGATAGAACAACATATATGGAAAACTCCTTTGGATTTTTCTATGCACTTAACTACAGAGGAGAAAAAAGTATTTTTAAAGCTGGAATGCCAGCAAAAAATGAAAACCTTCAAGTTTAGAGGTGCTATGAGTAAGCTCACCAGTTTAACAGAAGAAGAAAAACAAAGAGGTGTTATAACCGTTTCTTCCGGGAATCATGGGGCAGGTCTAAGCTATGGAGCCAATCTATTGAAAGGAATTAAAACAACCGTGTTCGTACCATCAACCACACCGGAAGCAAAGGTGGAAAAAATTAAGTATTATGGTGCAAACATTGAGCTTCAGGGAAAAAACTATGACGAAGCCCATAAAATTGCCATGGATTATGTAAAAAAACAAAATATGACCTTTGTAGACTCTTGTTCTGATGTAGAGGTTATCTCAGGCCAAGGAACCATTGCTATGGAAATTTTAGAAGAAAACCCCCATATCGATACAATTTTAGTTCCTATAGGTGGTGGCGGGATGATCACTGGCATAGGTGTTGCTGCTAAGGCAATGAAACCCTCTATTCAAGTCATTGGTTTACAGACAGCTGCTTGTCCTGCCATGGTGCAATCCCTTCAGGATAAAGTATGTTATATAGAATTTCCCACAAAAGATTCTATTTGTGAAGCATTAGTAGGGGGAGTAGGGGAGATACCCTATCATATGGCAGAAAATTGTATCGATGATATTATTGTGGTGGAGGAAGAATGGATTCGTCGGGCAGTTAGGCAGTTGATTAGTAAGGAAAAGGTAATAGCTGAAGCTTCGGGAGCTATTGGCTATGCTGCCTTGATGGGCTATTCTCATTTAATAAAAGGGAAGAACATTGCTGTTGTCATATCTGGGGGCAATTTGAATTATCATCTGATGGAGGATATATTGTTGGAAACTAACAGAGACCCCCTTTAAAAATTTTAAAAGGAAAAGAATTTTTATGCAAAAACTTGACATACTATATTATATACTTTATAATAAATGAAAATTGAATTGAATAAATTTTTTAAAGACTATGAAGAGAAGAGTAGCTATAGGATGTAGTTGTAGCGAGTTGGTGATGGTGGGAGACCAATACGAAGCCTATAATGAAGAACGTCTCTGAGTTCCTAACCCAAATCTTTAGAGAAAGTAGGCTTAGGCGGAGTCACACCGTTATTGAGTGGACAGTATCGAATATATTTGTTTATATTCCGTACTGATAAAGAGAGTTACTTTACTTAGCTAATTAAGGTGGTACCGCGGAGACAGATATGTCCTTCGTCCTTTATACAGGATGAGGGACTTTTTATTTTTAAAGAATCATAATTATGATGTTTAAAACAAAGCTTTTAATTTATTAATATTATTAAAATCTATTAAGGAGGCAATAAGCTATGGAAATTTTACGAGATACGTTTGAAATAGCAGGAGGTTATGCAGGGGTAAATACATTAATGATACCAGATAACTATAAGTCTAGCTTAAGTATTAGGGAAACAGAGGTTGCCATTAAACAAATCAAAGACTGTTTTGAGAGAAAATTAGCTGAAGAACTAAACCTAACAAGGGTATCAGCACCTCTTTTTGTAAGACCAGAGACAGGGTTAAACGATGACCTCAACGGCATAGAACGTCCCGTTAGCTTTGGTGTAAAGGGTATAGGTGGCAAGAAGGTAGAGGTAGTTCATTCTTTAGCAAAATGGAAACGAATGGCCCTTCACAAATATGGTTTCAGTGAAGGAGAGGGACTGTACACAGATATGGATGCCATCCGTAGGGATGAAGATTTAGATAACCTACATTCCATCTATGTAGATCAATGGGATTGGGAAAAAATCATCACCAAGGAGGAAAGGACAGTAGATACCCTCAAAGCCACTGTTAAAGGTATTTATAGGGTTTTTAAGGAGACAGAAAAGCATGTAGCAGCATTGTATCCTCAATTTACCCCTTTTCTTCCTGAAGATATTAGTTTTATAACAACCCAACAATTAGAAGACAAGTATCCAACCCTGTCTTCTAAAGAAAGAGAAAATGCTATTGCTAAAGAAAAGGGAGCAGTTTTCCTTATGGAAATTGGAGATACTTTAAAATCAGGGGAAAAGCATGATGGAAGAGCACCCGACTATGATGATTGGCATTTAAATGGAGATATCCTGTTTTGGTATCCCACTTTAGAAATGGCTTTAGAATTATCCTCCATGGGTATTCGTGTAGATGAAGACACATTAGAAAGACAGCTAAAGCTGGGGGACTGTGAAGATCGAAGGAAGTTGGAGTATCATCAATTAATTTTAAACAAAAAACTGCCCTATACCGTTGGTGGAGGGATAGGACAGTCAAGAATTTGTATGTTTTTCCTAAGAAAAGCCCATATAGGAGAGGTGCAATCCGCCATATGGCCTGAAGGTATGATAAAAGCCAGTGAAGAGGCGGGTATACAGTTATTATAAGTAGATGGCCCAAATCTCTGATTTGGAGGCAGTCACTTATACAGAGTGAAAGTAGATGGCCCAAATCTCTGATTTGGAGGCAGTCACTTATACAGAGTAAAAAAAAGATAGAAGACTCTCAAGGGAGAGTCTTCTACTAATAAATTGGTACCATAAACAATCTTTGAACCAGTTGAGTTAAGTCAGGATCTGTAGAGCTATAGGCATTTACAAAGTTTTGAATTTCTTCATATTCATGAACACTTATACTAGGTTCCATCACCTTTAGAGATAATTTTATCAAGGTTTGATGGGCAGTTAGTTCTGGATTTTCTAATAGTTTCAGGGCATCTAATGGTTTTTTCTGCTGAATTTTTTTCTTTAGCTCCATATCTAGAGAACTGTAGTTATTCCTATACTCTTCTATAGCCGTCAATCCCCGTACTTCTTCTGAGGGCTTCTCTGTAGATTTTAAGTTATCAAAATTGTTGGTGATGATTCTTAAAGAAGTTTCTATATTATCCTCTTTGAAATCAGTCTGTAAAAGTTCCTGTAAGGCCCCTTCATAATTACCCAAATGTATATCAATCATAATGAAATTTTGACGATGCCAAAGATGCAATGCATTTTTTTCCTCTAATATTTTTAAAACGGCTAATGCCTGATGATAATCCTTCTTTTGGTAATACTGGATAAAGAAACTTCTATCTAAAAAGCTTGGGTTTTCAGTAATAGCATACAATTCCTCATAATAAGCTAAAGCCTTATCAAGGTCCGTATGGGGGTAGGTATCATTCCAAGAGATACTATACAGTTTTCCCAGCATAGCTAAAGGGTAGATATCCTTTGGATTTTTAGATACATCTTCTTCATAGGCATCTATAGCCCCTTGGTAATCCCTTGCCAGTAGAAGTTCATCTCCTTTTCTCAAGTCCCTACCGGTAAAATGAAAGTCTGTATTTTGGCCTTTAAGATACCCTCTAGAGGTGGTGATGATATTGCCCTCCTCATCATGGGCCCGGATTCCCCAAAAATATTTGCCTTTAGGATGGGCGAAGGCCAAAAGAGAATCAGGGGTAGGTCCTTCATCGTCAAAGGCCATACCAGTCTGGATATAGGTCAGTTCATCTACAGAAAGCAATGCTTCATTGGTATAGAACTTCCTCTCAGAATAGGGGGTAGAATAAGTGCCACCACCATTTAGGGAATAGGTACCTAGCTCTAGGGTATAATAGGATGCATCTTCAAAGGCCTCCCATTGAAAATGAAGGGTATCTCCAGTTACCCTATAGTTTTCTACAGGTGATAGGACCTTTAAGGTATCCACCAAATGAAAGTCTCGATGATAGCTTTGCTCTTCATCAACAAGGATGGTAGATTCAGGGAAAAATCCTCCCTTTAAGACAACATCCTCCACCACATCTAGGTCTACAATAAAGCCTATGCTATATCGTCCAGGAAGTACATGACTAAAGGTAAATTCACCATTTTTATCACTTGTTGTCCATAGGGCGTCATCTGTAGAACCACCGAAGATCACACCACCTCTAGGAAAATTTTGGGGCTGTAGAAATACCTGTAGGTTGGGGAAGGCCTCCCCCCTTAAGGTAACAGAACCCGTGACTTCACCATGTTTCATAGGTCTATTTTGGAGAGAAGCTAGCTTCATAACAATTTCTTTTGTCTTTTCATCATAGTAGCTGTTTATACCCCCCATATCTGAATCTG